>NZ_JBHJRX010000026.1:76793-115570 GCF_042268605.1 Streptomyces sp. NPDC056296
GCGAGAGGGAGGGAGGAGAGTGGGGGGAGGGGTGGCACGGAGAACCAAAGCAGGTGTGCACTCGCCTGCCGCGCCCCCCCCCCCCCCCCCCCCGCGCCGGTCACCGAGGTTCAGGCGCCGCTCTCCCGGAGCATGTCCTCGCGCTCGACCAGCTTCACGCGCTCGCGTCCCTGCGGCTCGCCCAGCGCCTTCTCCGCGGCGTCGAGCTTGTACCAGCCGTCCCAGGTGGTGAAGCGGACGTTCCGCTCGGCGAGGAAGGCGTCGACGGCCTCCGGAGCGGGCGAGGCGGGCGTCTGGAGCCTGCCGTTCGCGAAGTCGTCCAGCAGGTTGGACACCGTCTCGTTGGCGTCGCCCTTGGTGTGGCCGATCAGACCGACCGGGCCGCGCCGGATCCAGCCGGTGACGTACGTCGACTGAAGGGGCTCGCCGGACTCCTGGACGACCCGGCCTCCCTCGTCCGGGACCGTGCCCGAGTCGATGTCCCAGGGCAGCTTGGGGAGCTGGTCGGACAGGTAGCCGACGGCCCGGTAGACCGCCTGGACGTCCCAGTCCTTGAACTCGCCGGTGCCCTTGACGTTGCCGGTGCCGTCCAGCTCGGTGCGCTCGGTGCGCAGGCCGACGACCTTGCCGTCCTCGCCGAGGATCTCGGAGGGCGACTCGAAGAAGTGCAGGAACAGCTTGTGCGGCCGGTCGCCGACATCGCGGATCGCCCAGTTCTCCAGGGTCTTGGCGACCATGTCGGCCTGCTTGTTGCCGCGCCGGGTGGCGATCGAACCGTCGTCGTAGTCGATGTCCTCGGGGTCGACGATGACCTCGATGTTGGGGGAGTGGTCCAGCTCCCGCAGCTCCATCGGGCTGAACTTCGCCTGCGCCGGGCCGCGGCGGCCGAAGACGTGGACCTCCAGCGCCTTGTTGGCCTTGAGGCCCTCGTAGACGTTCGGCGGGATCTCGGTCGGCAGCAGCTCGTCCGCCGTCTTGGCGAGGACGCGCGCGATGTCCAGGGCGACGTTGCCGACGCCGAGGACGGCGACCTTCTCCGCCTCCAGCGGCCAGGTGCGCGGGAAGTCGGGGTGGCCGTCGTACCAGGCGACGAAGTCGGCGGCCCCGTACGAGCCGTCGAGCTCGATGCCGGGGACGGAGAGCGCTCGGTCCGCCGTGGCGCCCGTGGCGAAGATCACACCGTCGTAGAAGGTGCGCAGATCGTCGAGGCTGACGTCGGTCGGGTAGTCCACGTTGCCGAAGAGACGGATCTGCGGCTTGTCGAGCACCTGGTGCAGGGCCGTGATGATGCCCTTGATCCGCGGGTGGTCGGGGGCGACGCCGTACCGGATCAGGCCGAACGGGGCGGGCATGCGCTCGAAGATGTCGATGGAGACGCCGGGGTCGGCGGCCACCTCGGACTTGAGCAGGGCGTCGGCGGCGTAGATTCCGGCGGGGCCGGATCCGACGATGGCTACCCGCAGGGGGCGGGGCATGTTCAGGTTCCCTTCGAGCGGCAACAGATCGACTCTCGGGGAAGCCTAAGCTAAGGCAAGCCTAAGTCGGTACGCGGGTCCGGTCTATGAGGGCATAAGGGCGGCTTATGGGTTCTCATGGTTCGACTTTGTGACCCCGATGGCCCGGGTTTGAACACCTGGGCACGGGTGACGCAGGCGTGAGGCGCGACGAACGCGTACCGCGTCCCACCTCACGAGGGGAGCCCGCGTGCACCGTCCGGACGACCACCCGGAACCGAACCGGTGGCGGGCCCTCTGGGTGACCCTCGTCGCCGGATTCATGACCCTGCTGGACGTGACGATCGTCGCCGTCGCCCTGCCCTCCATGCAGCGGGGACTGCACGCCTCGGCGGCGTCCGTGCAGTGGGTCGTGTCCGGCTACGCCCTCGCGTTCGCCCTGACCCTGGTGACGGCCGGCCGGATCGGCGACACGTTCGGCAGGCGCCGCGTCTTCCTCGTCGCGCTGGCCGCCTTCGTGCTCTTCAGCGCCGCGGCAGGAGCCGCGCCGGGCATCGAACTGCTGGTGGTCGCCCGGCTCGCCCAGGGAGTCGCCGCCGGCAGCCTCGCACCACAGAACTCGGCACTGATCCAGCAGATGTTCCGGGGCGCGGAACGCGGGCGCGCGTTCGGGCTGTTCGGAGCCACCGTGGGGGTGTCCAGCGCGGTGGGGCCGATCGTCGGCGGTGTGATCCTGGCGCTGGCCGGTCCCGAGGGCTGGCGGTGGATCTTCTACGTGAACGTGCCGGTCGGCGTTCTCGCCCTCCTGCTCGGCTTCCGCCTGCTGCCCCGGACCGCCCCCGGTGGCCGGGGGCGGCTGGACCCGATGGGGGTGGCGCTCCTCGGGGCCGGGATCCTGGCTCTCATGCTGCCGCTGGTCCTCGCCGAGAGCGGCGGGGTGGGCAGGGTGTGGTGGCTGTTCCCGGTGGGAGCGCTCGTCCTGTTCGTCTTCGTACGCTGGGAGCGCCGCGTCGCCCGTCGCGACGGGCAGCCGCTGCTGGAACCCGGGCTGTTCACCGAGACCCGCGGCTACGTCACGGGCGCGGGCCTGGCCGCCCTGTACTTCGTCGGGTTCAGCGGGGTGTGGCTCGTGTTCGCGCTCTTCTTCCAGAACGGGCTGGGCTTCTCGCCCCTCATGTCCGGCCTGGCGGTGACCCCGTTCGCCGTGGGCTCCGCCCTGGCCGCGGCCGTGGCGGGGCGGCTGGTCGACCGGCTGGGGCGGCTGCTGACCGTCTGGGGGCTCGTCGCCGTCATGCTGGGACTCGGCACGACCGCGCTGGTGCTCTGGCTCGCGCCCGCCGAACGGGCCGCCTGGATCGCGGCCCCGGCGCTGCTGGTCGGCGGGCTCGGCAGTGGCTGTGTGATCTCCCCGAACATCACGATGACGCTGCGGGACGTCCCGGTGCGGATGGCGGGCGCCGCCGGGGGCGCCCTGCAGACGGGGCAGCGCCTCGGCGGCACCGTGGGCACCGCCGCGCTGCCGGGGCTGTTCTACCTGACGCTCAACGCCACCCACGACGACTACCACGAGGCCGTGGCCCTGTCGGTCGGGTCGGGGGTCGCCGCCATGCTGTGCGCGCTGACCGTCGCGGTCCTCGACTGGCGACGGGACCGCTCCGACCGCGCCGGACGCTGCCCGCCGGAGACGTCCCACAGCCACACCCACGCGGGTCAGGGCTGAGACGCTCCCGGCACGACGACGAACCGGCCCGGCGCGCTCAGCGGCGCTTGCCGAACTTCCGCAGCATCTCCTGGGCCTGCGCGCGGCGGCGGGGGTCCGACGCGGCCCGGCGCACCTGCTCCGTCGCCCGGCGGCCCTGCGGGCTGCGCGCGAAGCGCTTGATCCGGTCCAGCATTCCGGCCATGACGTTCCTCCGAGTCGACGACGGTCCTGCGTGTCCATCCTCCTACCCCGCGGCCCTCCGCTCACCCCGGCGGCCGTCGCCGGGTTTGACCACGCCGTCACGGGCGACCCGCTGTGCAGGACATCGGAAGCGAACGCCGTGAGGTGAGCAGTTGTGGCCGGCAATCAGAAGTCCAAGGCCAAGATGGAGCAGGCCAAGGGGAAGGCCAAGGAAGCGGCCGGACGGGCCGTCGGCAACGAGAGGATGGCCGCCGAGGGTCGCGCCGAGCAGTCCAAGGGCGACGCCCGGCAGGCCAAGGAGAAGGGCAAGGACGCGTTCCGGCACTGACACCGGAACCGACGGGCGGCACACGGGCCGCGGAACCCGGCACACGGCCGGTTCCGCGGCCCGCGCCGTGCCGGTGGGGCCGCTCGAGGGAACGTCGGGAAGGTGGGAGCCAGCCGATGTGGTAGGCGTCCCCGCACACGTGCCAGTTCAGCGGCGGGTCGAGGTCCCAGGTCGCCCTCGCGCGCGAAGACGGGCCAGTCAGGGCACCGGCTGCTCCGCCCAGATGACCTTGCCACCCGGCGTGTAGCGGGTGCCCCAGCGCTCCGCGAGCTGCGCGACGAGGAACAGGCCGCGCCCGCCCTCGTCCGTCATGGCCGCGTAGCGCAGGTGAGGTGAGGTGCTGCTGCTGTCGAACACCTCGCAGATCAGGCTGCGGTCGCGCAGCACCCGGACGTGAACCGTCTCGCCGCCGTAGCGGATCGCGTTGGTGACCAGCTCGCTCAGGATCAGCTCCGTCGTGAACGTCAGCTCGTCCAGCCCCCACTCGGCCAGCCGCCGGGTGACCTGGGCACGTACCTCGCCGACCGCCGCCGGGTCGTTCGGCACCTGCCACTCGGCGACCCGGTCCGGACCGAGCGTGCGGGTGCGGGCGACGAGCAGGGCGATGTCGTCGCCCGGCCGGTCCGGAAGCCGGGCGTCCAGGACCGTCCGGCAGGTCTCCTCGGGCGACTCGCCGGCCGTCTCCAGTGCCTGGCGCAGATGTTCGAGGCCGACGTCGATGTCGTGCTCCCGGTCCTCGACGAGCCCGTCGGTGTACAGGACCAGCCGGCTGCCCTCCGCCAGGCGCAGCTCGGTCGTCTCGAACGGGAGGCCGCCCAGGCCCAACGGCGGACCGGCGGGCACCTCGGGGAACTCCACACCCCCGTCCGGCCGGATCAGCGCGGGCGGCGGGTGGCCCGCCCGCGCGATCACACAGGTACTGGAGACCGGGTCGTAGATCGCGTAGAGGCAGGTCGCGCCGGTGACCGGGGCGGTGCCGTCGTCGGCCTCGTCCTGGTCGATGCGGCCCACCAGCTCGTCCAGCAGACCGAGCAGCTCGTCGGGCGGCAGGTCGAGGGCGGTGAAGTTGTGCACCGCCGTCCGCAGCCGCCCCATGGTGGCCGCGGCGTGCAGCCCGTGACCGACGACGTCGCCGACCACGAGCGCCACCCGGGCCCCCGACAGCGGCAGTACGTCGAACCAGTCCCCGCCCACCCCGGCCTGCGCGGGCAGGTACCGGTAGGCGATGTCCAGGGCGTTCTGCTCGGGCATCCTGCGGGGCAGCAGACTGCGCTGGAGGGTCACCGCCATGCTGTGCTCGCGGGTGTAGCGGCGCGCGTTGTCGATGGAGACCGCGGCGCGCGCCACCAGTTCCTCGGCGAGTGTCACCTCGTCCTCGTCGAACGGCTCGGGCTTGTCCGAACGCCAGAAGCTGACCACCCCGAGCACCAGGGTGCCCGCGCGCAGCGGCACGGTGATCAGCGAGTGGACGCCGTACTCCACCACCTGCGCCGAGCGTTCGAGGTCCTGCGCCTGCCAGCCCCGGGCCTCGCCGAGGCGGGGCTCCAGTACGGGCCGGCCGGTCTGCAGGGAGCGGCCCTGCGGGGAGGAGGTGACGAAGCGGATCTGCCGGCCCACCGGGTAGAGCGGGGCCCCCTCACGGATACCGCTGAGCGCGGCGCGGCGCAGCGGGGTGACGCCTCCCGGCTGGCCGCCGGCCAGCACGGTGTCGAAGAGGTCCACGCTGACGTAGTCCGCGAACCGGGGTACGGCCAGCTCCGCCAGCTCCTCGGCGGTGCGGGCGACGTCCAGGCTGGTGCCGATGCCCACGCCGGCGGCGTACAGGATGTCCAGGCGTTCCCGGGCGGTCTCGGCCCGGCCGGACAGGGCCCGCAGCTCCGTGGAGTCGCGGAGCGTGGCGACGCTGCCTGCGGGGCCGCCCCGTACGTCCGTGGGCCGCTGGTTGACCGCCAGCAACCGGTCCTTGACCAGGTGCACCTCGTCGGTGGCGACCCGTCCGGAGGCCAGCAGCTCCGCCGTGTCGTCCGGGAGCCCCAGGTCGAGGACGTGCCGTCCCTCCGCGTCGTCGGGCAGGTCGAGCAGGCGCTGTGCCTCGTCGTTGGCGAGCAGCAGCCTGCCCTCTCCGCCGGCGATGAGCACGCCCTCCCGGACGCTGTGCAGGACCGCGTCGTGGTGTTCGTACATCCGGGTCATCTCGTGCGGTCCCAGGCCGTGCGTCTGCCGCAGCAGCCGCCGGCTGACGAGCGCCGTGCCCGCCGTCGCCAGGGCCAGACCGACGCCCGCCACGATCAGCACCAGCGGCAGCTGCCGTTCGGCGGCGCCGCCCACGTTCTCCGTCGTGATGCCGGCCGACACCAGGCCCACGACCGTCCCGTCGGGCGCCTCGACGGGCACCACGGCCTGGACCAGCGGGCCGATGGTCCCCTCGATCTCCTCGGTCACCGTCTCCCCGGCCAGCGCGGGGGCGATGTTCCCCACGAACTCCTTGCCGATGCGGTCGGGCTTGGGATGGGTGTAGCGGATGCCGTCGGTGTTCATGACGACGACGAAGTCCACGCCCGTCGCCCTGCGCACCGCCTCGGCCCGGGGCTGGAGCACCGCCGTGGGGTCGGGAGCGCGCAGTGCCTCGCGGATGCCGGGGGAGTTCGCGAACGTCGCGGCCACGGCGACGGACCGGTTGCGGGCCTCGACGGTGCTGTCGTGCCGTACCTGGAGCACGAGCGCGACGGCCGCGGCCACCACGAGCAGCAGCACGATGACCACGTTCATGGCGAAGACCTGGCCGGCGACACTGCGTCCGGACATGGCCGAGCGCAATGCCGCGGCACGCCGCCGCCCTCCCTTGCCCGTCCCCCGCCGTGACCGGTCCGCGTCGCGCAGATGCCGGGCGAGCGGGCCGCTGGGACGACGGGGTGACCGCTCTCCCGATCGACCCATCAGTCGGACCATGTGCCCATGTCTACACTGCCGGGCCCGAGGAGGCGAGGGGCACCCCCCGGTGACGGAGGGGCCACCGGACCCGGGCCCGCAACGGCCCTCACCGACGACTCCCGGCCCGGTGGCGGCGGGTGGCGAGCAGCAGGGCGATGTCGTCGGGGCGGTCCGTGGTGTGCCGGGCGGTGACGACGATCCGGTCGGCGACGCCCGCCAGCGAACGGCTTCCCGGCCGTGCGGCGGGCGCACCGGCCCTGGCCAGGGCCAGCCGCAGGGCGGTGATGCCTTCGTCGATGTCGGTGCCGGGCCGTTCCACCAGCCCGTCCGTGTAGAGGGCGAGGACGGCACCGGGCTCGACGTGGAACTCCGTCAGCGGGTACGGCGCGCCGGGGTCCACACCGAGCACCACGCCGCCGGGCAGGTCCAGTGCCTCGGTGCGTCCGTCCGGGTGGCGCAGGAGCGGCGGCGGGTGTCCCGCGCGGGCCGCGCACGCCCGTCCGGTGGCCGGGTCGAGCCGGATGTAGCAGCAGCTCGCGAACAGACCCGGGTCCAGATCGGTCAGCAGGTGGTTGACGCCGCTCAGCACCTCGTCGGGCGGCCGGTCACCGAGGGCGAAGGCGCGCACGGCGCTGCGCAGTTGCCCCATCGTGGCCGCCGCCTGCACGCCGTGCCCCTGCACGTCGCCGATGACCAGGGCCATGCCGTCCCCCGAGGCGACGACGTCGTACCAGTCGCCGCCCACGTCCATGCCCTGGGTTCCCGGCAGATAGCGCCCCGCGGTCTCCAGGAGGGGATGCGCGGGCAGTCGGCGGGGCAGCAGGGCCCGCTGGAGTCCGCGGGCGAGCGCGGTCTCGGTCTCGTAGCGCCGCGCCTTCTCCATGGCGTGGGCGATCACGCCGGCGAGGGCGGTGAGCACCGCGCGCTCCTCGGTGCCGAAGCCGCGGGCACGGTCGAAGCCGAGGATGCAGGAGCCGACCCGGCGCCCGGAGGCGATCAGCGGCAGGAAGGCGCGGGCGCCCTCCGTGGCGTCCAGCGGGATGCCCGGGTACGCGGCGGCCAGCGCCTGCATCGAGTCGAAGAAGAGCGGCCGGCCGCTGGTCAGCGTCTCGACCCCGGGCAGCCGGGCATCCAGGGCCACCCCCTCGAAGGGCGCCAGGAAGCCCGGCGGGAAGCCGGTCTCCCACGCCAGGTACAGATGCCGGTCCTGGAGCAGGTAGAGGGCGAGCCGGCGGCCGCCGAACGCCGGCAGCAGTTCGCGCACGACCACGGCGGACACCTGGCGGGCGGTGACCGCCTCGGTCAGGGCCACGGCCAGCACGATGGGGCGGTACACGGGTGCCGTCGTGGCGACGACGGCCGGGCCCGGCTCCCCGGTGCCGTCCGGCGTCTCCGGTGCGCCGTGCTCGGGCGTGAGACCGGCGGACGCGTCGGCCACCCGGTTGGCGGGGCGGAGCGTGCCCGTCAGGAGATCCGGCCCGGGATGCACGGAGACGGCGAGCCAGTCCCCCTCGTAGGGCTGCGGCGTGGTCCGGAGGCTGCCGTCGGGCGGACGCCGGACATGGAAGTGGACCGGCTCGGGGGACAGCAGGGCACCGCGGAGATGATCCTCGTAGGCAGCCTGGTCCAGCCAGGGCACGGCATCCCACAGGGAGTGGCCGAGCAGCCGCGCCCGTGGCTGTCCCAGCAGCGCGGCGGCGCGCGGATTGGCGTAGACGATCGTGCCCAGCCGGTCCACGCAGAACACGCCGTCCGGCAGCAGGTCGGCCGCCGCGTCGGCCACGGCGCCGGCGGACGTGTCGCGTACGACGCCGCGCACCGGGCCGCCGAGGGGCGGCGCGGACTGCGGTTTCCACAGCTCCACCAGGAGCAGCGCACCGTCCGCGGCACGCACGTACAGGGGCAGCGGAGGAGGCCGGCCGGCGGCCGTCTGACGCAGCGCCGCGGCGATCCGGTGCCCGTCGTCGGGCGCCAGGGCGCCGGTGAGTGTGGCGAGGGAGGTGGCGGCGGGCCCGTCGGTGAGCGCGCCGAGTGAGCCGGCGGCGGGTACGTCGGTGGCGGGTCCGTCGGTGGCCGCGGCCACGCCGAGCAGGTCGCACAGCGGTTCGTCGACGGTGACGGCACCGGTGGCCGAGTCCCAGGCGAAACTTCCGGCGCGCGGCGCGTGTCGTGCGGTCGGGGGCGGCCTCAGGCACAGCGGCTCGCCGTCCCAGACGACCGGCGGGGCCCCCGGGTCCTCGTCCAGCCGTTCCAGGGCCGAGCCGAGCTCCTGCGCCAGCCGCTCCATCCGGTCGAGGCCGTCCAGCGCCTCGGCGGTGTCGGAGGCGGAGGGACGCAGGACGGTCAGGACGCCGTACGTCCGCGCCGCGCCGGTCACGGGCACGTACAGGGACCCGAACGGGAACGGCAGGCCGGCCGCGAACTGCGGATACCGGCGCATCGTCTCCGTCGCGTTGGGCAGCACCACCCGGACGCCCAGCCGGTAGGCGTCGGCGACCGGGAACGGGCTGTCGGAGTGCAGTCGCCACCAGGGCCGGAAAAGTGGCCCGGGCAGTCCGGCGAGGACGGCCAGCCGCAGCAGGCCGGGGGTGCGGGAGCGCAGGTAGATCCCGCCCACATGGCCGTCGGTCGCGCCGATGGCCTGGGCACAGGCGTCGATCAGCAGCGCCGCCAGCCGCCCGGGCATGCGGTCTGCGTCCTCGGCGCCTGCACTCATCGGCCCCACCCAGGGGGTGTCGTTTGGATCCTGCCGGGGTCGCGGGGCCTGGCACGCCCATCTGCGGCGTTGTCGTCGGTTGCCAGGGCTCCGCCCTGTCGCCCTCCTCGGCCTTGCAGCTGCACGCACCAGGCCCCGCTCGGGTCGGTCGCAAGGCACCGTTGCCCGGAGCCGGCCTGATCCAAACGACACCCCCTCGTCCGTGCGCCGTCACGCGGGCGACACAGCAAGAATGCGCCACGACACCCGGGTCGCGCACGCGGTCGGGCCGCACGGGTGACCGCGACGGGCGTTGACCTCGCGGACGGGAGTCCGTAACCTCCTCCGCGACATTCGGAAATCCTTCCGAAACTTTCGGAGTTTCCAGCCCTTCCGAACGGCCTCCGCACACCGATTCAAGGAACGGGATGACATGCGCATGACTCTGCTACGTCTTTCGAGAGCGGCCACCGCCGGGCTCGTCGCCGCCGCGGCGCTGACGGCCGCGACCCACTCCGCCGAAGCCGCCCCAGCCGCCGACACGCTCGGCTCCGCGGCGGCCGGCCAGGGCCGCTACTTCGGCACCGCCGTCGCGGCGAGCCACCTCGACGAGGCCGACTACGTCTCCACGCTGAACCGCGAGTTCACCTCGGCGACACCCGAGAACGAGATGAAGTGGGACGCCACCGAGCCCAGCCGCGGCAACTTCACCTTCGGCGCCGCCGACCAGGTCGTGGACCACGCCCGGAGCCAGGGCATGGACGTCCGCGGCCACACCCTCGTCTGGCACTCACAGCTGCCCTCCTGGGTGGGCGGCCTCGGCACGGCCGACCTGCGCACCGCCATGAACAACCACATCAACAGCGTGATGGGCCACTACAAGGGCCAGATCCACAGCTGGGACGTCGTCAACGAGGCCTTCCAGGACGGCGGCAGCGGCGCCCGGCGCAGCTCGCCCTTCCAGGACAAGCTCGGCGACGGCTTCATCGAGGAGGCGTTCCGCACCGCCCGTGCCGCCGACCCGGCCGCCAAGCTCTGCTACAACGACTACAACACCGACGGCGTCAACGCGAAGAGCAACGCGGTCTACGACATGGTCAAGGACTTCAAGTCCCGCGGCGTGCCCATCGACTGCGTCGGCTTCCAGGGCCACTTCAACAGCAACTCCCCGGTCCCCGCCGACTTCCAGGCCAACCTCCAGCGCTTCGCCGACCTCGGCGTCGACGTGCAGATCACCGAACTCGACATCGAGGGCTCCGGCACGGCGCAGGCCAACAGCTACGCCGACGTGGTCGAGGCCTGTCTCGCCGTGGACCGCTGCACCGGCATCACCGTCTGGGGCGTAACCGACAAGTACTCGTGGCGCAGTAGCGGCACCCCGCTGCTCTTCGACGGCAACTACCAGGAGAAGCCCGCTTACGGCGCCGTCCTGTCCGCCCTCGGCGGTGACGGCGGCGGCGACCCGGGCAACGGCACGGCGAGCTGCACCGCCACGTACACCAGGACCGCCGACTGGGGCAGCGGCTACAACGGCCAGGTCACCATCACCGCGGGCAGCGAAGCGATCGGCTCCTGGACGACGAGCGTCACCTTCGCCTCGCCGCAGCGGGTCCAGGCCACCTGGAACGCCACGCCCACCTGGGACGGCGGCGGCAACGTCATGACGGCGCGGCCGAGTTGGAACGGTTCCCTGGCGGCCGGCGCGTCGACCAGCTTCGGGTTCACCGTGTCGAAGAACGGCAGCGACACCGCACCCGCGGTCGGAGCCTGTACCGCCTCCTGATCCGCCCGGCGCACCGGGTCGCCCCGAAGCCAGGAGGCTCGGGGCGACTTGGTGCGCCTCGTCGCGAGACCCGGCCGTGCCCGTCGCCGACCGGGACGGCGCCCTTTCCGGCGCACTCGGCCCGGGCCTGTCCGAAAAACGGCGCGTCCGGCGGAAGTTGGGGCAAAGAGATCGTGGAAACCGCCCCGGTGCGTATCGTGAGGGACCGGGGACATGCGCTTCCCCTACTCGGCCCCGGACCGGACGGTGAGGCTCTGTATGACTCCGGCGCACAGACCCGATGCCGCAGACGCCTCGGTCGTGTCCACGGCGGTGGAGTTCAGGGGCGGATCGGCGATGATCCCGGCCTCCCGGGACGTCGTGCACGGCTTCGTCGCGCGCTTGGGCGAGAAGGGCGTGGACCTGGCCGACACCTTTCCGGACGCCGCCCGCCTGGTCGCCAGCGAGCTGGTGACGAACGCGCTCCGTCACGCGCCCGGTCCCTGCCGCCTGGAACTGACCCTGGTGGACGACGGAGTGGAGATCGCGGTGTCGGACACGGGGGACGGATTCCCCACGTTCCTGCCCCGCGATCCCCTGCGGGTCGGCCGGCACGGTCTGGAGATCGTGACGCGCCTGTGCGACGAGGTCATCACCAAGCCGCACGCGACGGGGAAGACGGTGTACGCGCGCCTGCCGCTGCGCTGACCCGGGTCAGGCCGCGAGGGCCTGCTCGACGGTCGGGTAGCAGCCGATGAGTGTGTCCACGCCCACGAGTTGCAGCACGCGCTCGACGGCGTGCTGCGGTGCGGCGAGCCGCAGCCAGACGCCGCGGGACTCGGCGGCCCGGTGCGCGGAGATGAGCACGTTTATGCCGCTGGAGTCCAGGAAGACCACCTCGCCGAAGTCGACCACCGTGCCCGGCGCCGTCTGCACACAGGACAGCAGGACGTCGCGGAGCTGACTGCTGCCGTCGAGATCGACTTCTCCGGCGAGCAGGACGAGGCTGACGCCGTCGCCCGTGGTGGTACGGGTGATCAGCAGCCGCTCCGGTACTGCCGCTCCCTCGATGTCCGCCACGCTTCCCTCACTCCTCGCATATGCCCGGCCGTCGTCGGTGGCTTGATGCTAAGGCTCCTGGGGACTCGCGTGGGCCACTTGCGCAGACCGGCGGCGCCCGGACCGGCCGTCGAGGGCTCGACGCGCGCGACGGCGCTCCTCTGACTACGGTCGACATGTGGTGGCTCATACATTCGAAGAGCTCGTACACAAGCGTCGCGCGGCGGATCTGGCCCGGCACCGGGTCGAGGAGCTGCGGGACTCGTACGGGCCTCCCACGCAGCATCAGTGGACCCAACGGCAGTCCCACACGTACGAGACCGCCGTTCGGGCCTGGCGCGACCTGGACCGGGACGCGCAGACCGCGATGACGGAGTACGTCAAGGAGGGGGGTCAGTCCCGGCACAAGCTGGAGGCGAAGGTCCGCAAGGCCGTCCAGGACGGGGGGCAGGGCACCTGAGCGGTCCCCGGCGGGGGTCGGCACCTGAGCGGTCCCGGCGGGGGTCGGCACCGCACTGGACCGGGCCGGTAGCGGGTGGGGTCGGCTGTGGGCCGGGGCGGGCCGGGTCTGCGGGAGGCCGGGTGGACGTCGGGCCGGCACCTGACCGGTCCCCGGCGGGGGTCGGCGCCGCACCGGGCCGGGGACCGGCAGCGGGTGGGGTCGGCTGTGGGCCGGGTCGGGCCGGGTCTGCGGGAGGCCGGGTGGACGCCGGGCCGGCACTGACCGGTCCCCGGCGGGGGTCGGCGCCGCACCGGGCCGGGGGCCGGCAGCGGGTGGGGTCGGCTGTGGGCCGGGTCGGCGCGAGGTCGGGTGGGCATCGGGTCGGGCGGACATCGGTCGGACATCTGGCCCGGTCGGCGTCGGCCCCGGCCGGTTTCAGCCCCGTCGGGCCGTGGCTTCGCCGACGAGGCCTCGTACGGCCTCCAGGGCCGCCGCCCGGTCCTCGGGCACCAGCCCGATGCGGGTGCGGCGGTCGAGCAGGTCGGCCTCGTCCAGGGCCCCCTCGTGGCGCAGCGCCCAGAGCAGCTCGGCCCCGGTGACGGGGTGGTCCGGCAGGACGCGCTCGCCGAGCCGGGGGTCCCGGTCGGCGAGTGCCTGCACGGTCGGCGCCTCGGTGCCGTAGCGCTGGACCAGGCGGCGCGGCGCCCGCAGCGCGGCCAGGGCGTGCGGTGCGGCGGCGCCGACCAGCGGCAGTGCGGCGGTGGGGGACGGGCCGGCGCCGAGGCGGCGGGCGGCGACGGCGGCGTCCACGGCGTCCTCGGCCATGCGCCGGTACGTGGTGAGTTTTCCGCCGACCACGGTGATCACGCCCTCCGACGAGGTGAGCACGGCGTGCCGGCGCGAGACGTCCGCCGTGCGGGCCCCGCTGCCGGGCCGGTCCGCCGACGTGGTGTCCAGCAGGGGGCGAAGGCCCGCGAAGGCGCCCACCACGTCCTCCCGGTGGACCGGCATGTCCAGGACGGAGCCCAGCACGTCGAGCAGGAAACCGACGTCGGTCTCGGGCACCTCGGGCACGTCCGGGATCTCCCCGTCGACGGGCTCGTCGGTCAGTCCGACGTAGACGCGGCCGTCGCCCTGGGGCAGGACGAGGACGAAGCGGTTGGTCTCCCCGGGGATCGGCACGTGCAGTCCCGCGGGCAGAGGGCCGAGCCGGTCGGAGCGCAGGACCAGGTGCGTGCCGCGGGAGGGCCGGACCCGGATACCGTCCACGAGGTCACCGGCCCACACACCGGAGGCGTTGACCACCGCGCGGGCGCGGATCACGCCCTCCTCGCCGGTCAGCTCGTCGCGTATCCGGGCGCCTGACGAGGTCAGCTCCAGGGCCCTCACCCGGGTCAGGATCCGGGCACCGCGCGCGGCGGCGGTCCGGGCGAGCGCGGTGACCAGCCGGGCGTCGTCGGTGAGCCGGCCGTCCCAGGACAGCAGGCCGCCGCGCAGCCGGTCGCAGCGCAGTGCCGGCGCGAGGTGGCGGGTCTCCACGGCGGACAGCCGGCGTGGCGCGGGCAGCGTGGCCCGGGCGGTGCGCGCCGCCAGGCGCAGGGTGTCGCCGGCCCGGAACCCGGCCCAGGCCAGCGCGGCCTGACCACGGGAGACCATGGGCGTCAGCGGCAGCACGAACGGCTGCGCGCGCACCAGATGGGGCGCCGTGCGCTCCATGAGCACACCGCGCTCCACCGCGCTCTCGTGGGCGACGTCGAGCTGGGCGGAAGCGAGGTAGCGCAGACCGCCGTGGATGAGCTTGGAGCTCCAGCGGGAGGTGCCGAAGGCCAGGTCCTGGGCGTCCACCGCGACGACGCTCAGACCGCGGGCCGCGGCGTCCAGGGCCGCGCCGGCACCGGTGGCGCCGAGGCCCACGACCAGGACGTCCACGACGGGGCCGCCGACGGTGTCGGTCAGCTCGCGCGAGCGCCGCCCGGCGGACAGGGAGGCCCCGGCGGCGGGGGTGCTGCTGATGGGGCTCATGGCGTGAGGGTCCTCTCCAGGATGGTGCGCAGCTCCGCGAGGAAGGCCGCGGGGGTCAGCTCGGCGTCGTCCTCGTCGGTCATGGTCCGCAGCGACAGCGCGAAGGACTGGACGATCAGCAGCACGGCGCGTGCCTGCCGCCCGGTGTGGGCCGGGCGTACCGACCCGTCGGCGTGTCCCTCGGCGAGTGCGTCGGCCAGCAGTCCCAGCAGTGCCTCCTGGCTCGCTCCGCGCCGGTCGAGGACGTAGGGCAGGAGCAGCTCGGGGTCGACGTCGACGATCTTGCGGAAGAGCGGATGGGCACGGAACGCCTCCACCCCGGTCACGAGCCCTTCGACGATGCGCGGGCGCGTGTCCACCCCCGGCCCGGGCTCGGGGATGGCGCCGGTGGCCACCGCGATCCACTCGCGGGTCATCAGGTCGCCGACCAGGGTCCGCACGTCCGGATGGCGTCGGTACAGCGTCATCCGGGAGACGCCGGCGCGGCGGGCGACGTCGGTCATCGTCGTACGGCGGACCCCGACGGCCAGTACGCAGTCGCGCACGGCGTCCAGTACCGCGTCGTTGTCCGAGGTGTTCGGTCGTCCCGAGTTGTTGTGACGGTTAGGCGTCATGTGTAACAGTGTAACGCCGGTGGGGCCGCGCGGACCGCATCCCGACCGCATCCCGGCGGCGTCCCGAAGGCACCTCCCCGAACCGACCGTGAGGACGACAGGCAATGGACATGCTGTGGAACGGCTGGGGCGACCCGGCCCGGGCGACGCCGCTGCCCGACACGGTGACCGGGCTGCTGCGCGAGCTGCTCGGCGTCAAGCCCCGCGACGCCGCCTCAGTCCCGCTGGAGGAGATCGACGTACCCGCCTCGCCGCTGGACGAGGCCGCCCGCCGCGCGCTGGAGGCCGCCGTCGGCGACCGCGCGGACGGCGTGCGCACGGACGCGGAGACCCGCATCCGCCACACCCGCGGCAAGTCCACCCCCGACCTGCTGCGGATGCGGACCGGCGACACCGCCGACAGCCCGGCCGCCGTCGTCCTCCCGGACGGCCACGACGAGGTGCTCGCCGTACTGGAGGCCTGCGCCGCGCACGGTCTGACCCTCGTCCCGTTCGGCGGCGGCACCTCCGTGGTCGGCGGCCTCGCCCCCGGCCGCGACGGCACCTTCGTCGCCCTCGACCTGCGCCGCATGAACCGCCTGCTCGACCTCGACGAGGTCTCCCGGACCGCCACCCTGCAACCCGGCCTGCGCGCTCCCGAGGCCGAGGCACTCCTCGCCGAGCACGGCTACACCCTCGGCCACTTCCCCCAGTCCTACGAGTGGGCCACCATCGGCGGCTTCGCCGCGACCCGCTCCAGCGGACAGGCCTCCGCCGGTTACGGACGCTTCGACGAGATGGTCCTCGGCCTCACCCTCGCCACCCCCGAGGGCACCCTCGACACGGGCCGCGCCCCGCGCTCGGCGGCCGGCCCCGACCTGCGTCAGCTCGTACTGGGCTCGGAGGGCGCCTTCGGTGTCATCACCTCCGTCACCGTGCGAGTGAAGCCCGTGCCGCGGGTCCGCCGCTACGAGGGCTGGCGCTTCGCCTCCTTCGAGGAGGGCGCCGCGGCCCTGCGCCGGCTCGCCCAGGACGGCCCGCGTCCCACGGTGCTGCGGCTGTCCGACGAGACGGAGACGCTGATCGGCCTCGCCCAGCCCGAAGCCATCGGTGCCTCACTCGACCGGCAGGACGCCGGATGCCTGGCCGTCGTCGGCTTCGAGGGCACCGAGGAGGACACCGCGCACCGCCGCGCCGGCGCCGCCGCCGTACTGCGCGACAGCGGCGCCACCTTCGCCGGCGAGGAACCGGGGGAGCGCTGGGCCCACGGCAGGTACTCGGCGCCGTACCTGCGTGACTCCCTGCTGGACGCCGGGGCGCTCGCCGAGACCCTGGAGACGGCGACCTACTGGTCCCGCGTCCCCGCGCTGTACGCCGCCGTCCGTGACGCGCTCACCGGCACCCTCACCGAGGCCGGCACTCCGCCGCTGGTCATGTGCCACATCTCGCACGTCTACGAGAACGGCGCCTCCCTGTACTTCACCGTCGTCTCGGCCCAGGGCGACGACGCCCTGGCGCACTGGGCCCGGGCCAAGCACGCCGCCAACGAGGCGATCCTCGCCGCGGGCGGCACCATCACCCACCACCACGGCGTCGGCACCGACCACCGCGACTGGTACGTCCGGGAGGCGGGCCCACTCGGCGTCGAGGCCCTGCGCGCCGTCAAGCGGACCCTGGACCCCGCCGGACTGCTCAGCCCGGGCGTCCTGCTGCCCGAGGACTGACCGAGCACAGCAGCTCGCTCCGACCCACTGACCCGGCACAGCAGCACGCTCCGACCCCGTGAGACAACAGTCCGGCACCACCCGTCAGCCCGGAGGCACATCGATGCGACAGTTCACCGCCGTCGTCAACCCCACCGCGGGCGGCGCCACCTCGGCCGCCGCGCTGCTCGGGGTGGCCCGGCTGCTGCGGGAGGCGGGGGCGGAGCTGGAGACGGAGTACAGCAGCAGCCTCGCGCACGCCCGGGAACTCGCCCGGCACGCCGGGGAGCGGGGCCGGGTGGTGCTCGCCGTCGGCGGCGACGGGATGGCCGGCGGGATCGGCGGCGCCCTCAGCGGCACCGGGGCCCTCCTCGGCCTCGTCCCGGCGGGCCGCGGCAACGACTTCGCCCGCGCGCTGGAGCTGCCCACCGAGCCCGCCGCCCTCGCCGAGGTGCTGCTGCGGGGCGAGCCGCGCCCCGTCGACACCATCGAGGTCACCTCGGCCGTCCACGACCGCACCGTCGTGCTCGGCAGCGTCTACGCCGGCGTCGACGCGCTCGCCAACCACCACGCCAACAACACGCGCCTGCTGCGCGGCACCGCCTCCTACTACGCCGGCGCGCTGCGCGCGGTCACCACCTGGCGCCCGACGCGCTACCGCGTCACCGTCGACGGCGAGGAGCACGCGTTCACCGGCTACACCGCCGTGGCCGCCAACTCCGGCTACTACGGCTCCAACCGCCTCATCGCGCCCTCCGCCCGGGTGGACGACGGCCTGCTGGAGGTCGTGATGATCCACCACGCGCCGCGGCGGCTCTTCTTCGCCCTCATGAACGAGCTCGGCTCGGGCGCCCACGTCCGCAGGCCACAGGTGCGCGTCCTGCGCGGCCGGGAGGTCCGCATCGAGGCCGACCGGGCGATACCCTACGGCGCCGACGGCGAGGTCGAGGCCGTCGTCCCCGTCACGGCGAGAGTGCTGCCCGGGGCGCTGCGCGTCCTGTGCCGAACACGCGACTGAGCACGCCGCCGGGCCGGCCACCGACGTCGGCGACCGGCCCGGCGGGTACGCGGATCAGCCGCGGGGCGTGGTGAAGCGTTCCCACACCCGGTGGGCGCCCATCAGCTCCGTGATCTGCTCCAGGGCCGCGGTGCCGGACGCCGAGACGACCACGCCGGCGGCGTCGGCGGGCACACCCGACGCGTCGAGCGCGGCCTCGCCGCCCGCCCACACGCCGATCGCCTTGCCGTGCCGGTACGCCTCCGACACCAGCAGGCTCACCCGCGGGTCGATCGTCCCCGGCCGCGCGGGCGGCGGAGTGGCCTTGTAGTCCCGTGGGGTGTAGGCGTCGCCGCCCATGTCGGGCGTTCCCGCCACCAGGACGGCGTCGAACTCGACGGACCGTGCGGTGACGTAGCTGCGCTGGACGGTCAGCGCCCCGTCGCCCGCGCCGATGGTGCCGCCGGTCGGCGCCACGACGAGCGGCACCATCCCGGCGTTCAGCACCGCCTCCCGTACGGCCGTCACGCCCTCCAGGTCCGCGCCGCCGGTGACGATGCCGACGACCCGGCCGTCCAGGGGCCAGGTGCCGCCGACCTGGGACAGCGCCGGGCTGGGCTCGACGTCGGCCAGCGGCACCGTCGGCTGCGGGGCGGGGAGGCCGAGGCCCTCGGCGACGCCCGCGCACAGCTCCGGGTCGATGTTGGCCAGGACCTGAAGTGTCCGTTCCCTGATGGCCTGTTCGTAGCACTTGCCCAGCTCGAAGGTGTAGGCCCCGATGATGTGCTCGCGCTCCACCGGGCTCATGCTCAGCCAGAAGCGGCGGGGCTGGCTGAAGTGGTCCGCGAACGACTCCGGCGCCTCCCGGACCTTCGTCGCCTCCGGGACCCGGACCGGCGCCTCGACGAAGGCACTCATGTCCGCCCCGGCGGTGAACGGGCAGCCGCCGTCGAGGGAGTTGGGCCGGTAGGGCGCCACACCCCGGTGCACGGCCGTCTGGTGCATGCCGTCGCGCAGCATGTCGTTGACCGGCGCCTGGGGGCGGTTGATGGGCAGCTGCGGGAAGTTGGGGCCGCCCAGACGCGTGATCTGCGTGTCCAGGTACGAGAACAACCGCCCCGCGAGCAGCGGGTCGTCGGTGACGTCGATGCCCGGAACGAGGTGGCCCACGTGGAAGGCGACCTGCTCGGTCTCGGCGAAGAAGTTCGACGGGTTCCGGTTCAGCGTCAGCAGCCCGATCGGCTGCACCGGAGCCAGCTCCTCCGGGACGATGTTCGTCGGGTCCAGCAGGTCGATGCCCTCGAAGGTCTGCTCCGGGTTGTCGGGGAAGGTCTGGATGCCCAGCTCCCACTGCGGGTACGCGCCCGCCTCGATCGCGTCGGCGAGATCCCGGCGGTGGAAGTCCGGGTCGATGCCGTTGATCATCTGTGCCTCGTCCCACACCAGGGAGTGCACGCCCAGCTTGGGTTTCCAGTGGAACTTGACCAGCGTGGTCTCGCCCGCGGCGTTCACCAGCCGGAAGGTGTGGACGCCGAAGCCCTCCATCATCCGGTAGGAGCGCGGGATACCGCGGTCGCCCATGAAGAAGATGGTGTGGTGCGTCGCCTCGGTGTGCAGCGACACGAAGTCCCAGAAGGTGTCGTGCGCGCTCTGCGCCTGCGGGATCTCCCGGTCGGGGTGCGGCTTCGCGGCGTGCACGACGTCCGGGAACTTGATGGCGTCCTGGATGAAGAAGACCGGGATGTTGTTGCCGACCAGGTCGAAGACGCCCTCACTGGTGTAGAACTTCGTCGCGAAACCGCGGGTGTCCCGCACCGTGTCCGACGACCCCCGCGAGCCGACCACCGTGGAGAACCGCGTGAACACCGGCGTCTCCACGTCCGCGGCGAGGAACCCCGCCTTGGTGACGGAGGCCGCCGTGCCGTAGCTCTGGAAGACCCCGTGCGCGCCCGCGCCCCGGGCATGTACCACGCGCTCCGGGATGCGCTCGTGGTCGAAGTGCATGACCTTCTCGCGCAGGTGGTGGTCCTGGAGCAGCACGGGCCCGCGCGGCCCGGCCTTCAGCGAGTGGTCCGTGTCGTACAGCCGCGTGCCCTGAGCATTCGTCAGGTAGCTGCCGGACTGCGCCACCCGGGCCTGGTCGGCTCCCGTGGGCTGACCGGTCGGCGACACGGTGTCCGGACCGCTCTGGTCCGGCTTGGGGTGCAGCGGCTCCCGGGGCTCGGTGGGCTCGGCGACGGGGGGCGACTCGGGACCGGGCTTGCCGGGAATCCCGTCCGCCGGTCCGCCACCGTCGCCCTGCAGGCTCTCGGTGACCTTGTGGGCTACCCGCTTGAGGGGGTTGTCGGATGATCCTTGGGAAGTGTCCATGAGGTCAGTGTCACTCCATAGTGTGGTGGTTGGCCCCTCGGCTTGTGATGGTCTGAGCTGTTCGGGTTACGCTCATCGAGCGATCTGAAACGTCGGGTGTGGCGCCAGTGTGCGGGGCCCCCGCTCCACCGGAGTGATGGTTCGGGGCTTCTCCGCCACCGTTGGCCGTGTCCAGCTGGCCAGGTCGTGAGGGAACCGGCCTCCTGGGATCGGACCACGGACAGGATCCGTGTCGCTGCCCCGGGGTTGAGTACGCCGGGGACCAGTGCGCCCAAGACCGTTCGGGGCGTGCGGCTGAGCGAGCTCAGTCTCAAGGAACGGTTGGCCTCGCTCATCAGTCAGGGTGAGCATGGGGCGCCGTGCCGTCCGCCACTTCAGACGCGCGTACGGGGCCCCGACCGGTCGTGCCGGTCGGGGCCCCGTGTGCACCTGGGTTCGGAGTCGGTGTCAGGCAGGCGTGTGCGTCACCCCCACCGGTTCGAAAGAGACCCGGGTGCGCCCCCCGCCGTCCGCCCAGACCACCTCGACGCCGGTGTCACCGGCCACGACCTCCGTGACCGCCTCCGCGAGCGGACCGGGACCGGGCTCACCCGTCAGCGCGGCCAGGCAGACGTGCAGGGAGGTGCCGCCCGCGTCGCCGGACAGCCGGGGCAGCTCGGCCCACGGCGCGAAGGCGGTGCCCCGCGGGGCGCGGACGGTCTCCGGCTCGGGGAGCCAGCCGTGCAGGCCGTGCAGCGCCGAGACCAGGGGCTCCTCCGGGCCGGTGGCCCACCCGGTGTGCGTAACGCGGGCCTTGGCCGGTGCCCCGACCACCCGGTGCACCCGCAGCTCGTACGGCCCCCGTGCCACCGTCACGCTCTCCACCCGCAGCCCCGGCACCATCGGGGGCCCGCCGGCGAAGGCGGGCCGGTGCCAGGACGCCGCCCAGCCCCAGCCGTCGCCGTGCCCCGCTCCGAGCGGGCGGATCCGACGCCGCACGCTGCGTCGGCCGTTCACCTCCACCGACAGGTGGTTGTCCGCGACGTTCCCGGGCGCCGTGGGACCGGTACGGGTGGAGTAGGCCTGCCGCCCGTAGTGCGGGTCGTCCTCGGCGGCCGACTCGCCCTCATGCGGCCGGACATGGTCGCTGCCGTGGTTGTGCAGCCGTACGATCCCGTCGCCGCGCGTCGCCTGGACCAGCAGCCCGGGCGCGGGCAGGGCCAGCACCCGGTCGGCCTCCTCCACCGGCGCCGCCTCCTCGGCGGCCGTCCACAGCGGGTGCTCCGCGGGGGCGAGGAGCGACACGAACGCCTTGGACGCCCAGTAGGGGGAGGCCGGGCCGGAGTAGGACTGGAGGGTGGCCTCGTGCGGACCGTGCCAGCCGAGGCTCAGCAGCCCGTCGTCGGTCAGCGCGCCGCGCTCCACGAAGTAGCGCAGACTGCCGCTCGCCAGCCGCCGCGAGGCACCCGGCGTCAGCGGCGTGTGCCCGGTCACCGCGCCCAGGCCCACGGCGGCGGAGGCGGCGAACCGGTACGACAGCGAACGGCCGTAGTGCAGCGGCGCCCCGTCCCCGCCGAACATCAGACCGAAGCCGTCGAGGTGCGCGCGCAGCCGGTCGCCGTACCGGGCGGCCTGACCGGTGTCGCCGGAGAGGTGGGCGTCGAGCACTGGGTACAGGTGCAGCGCCCAGCCGTTGTAGTGGTCGAAGGCGCGTCCGTCGCCGTCGGCGTACCAGCCCCCGCCCCGGTACCAGCCCTCCATCAGCTCCAGCGCCCGCTCCCGCGCCGCTGTCGTCTCGGCGTCGCCGCGGCCGACCGACTCCAGGAACCCGGCGACCGTGTACGGGAACAGGTACCAGTTGTTCGGTGCCGGCACGTGCCGCAGCGCCCCGCGCAGCCACTCCTCCACCCGGTCCTGGACCCCGGCGTCGAGGTTCTTCCACAGCCACGGCGCGGTCAGCCGCAGCCCGAGCGCGACCGACGCCGACTCGACCATGGGCTGGCCCTGCACGTCGTGGTCGAGGATGAGCGGCCAGGACTCCGTGTCGTCGCGGCCGGGGGTGAGGGTGCCCGAGGCCAGGCCGCGCGCGTAGCGCTCCAGCCAGCCGTGCGGGTCCTCGCCGTCGGCGCCCGCGACGCGGAAGGCCGCCGCGAGGAACGTCCGGGCGAACCCCTCCAGCCCGTCGGAGCGCGTGCCCGAGCGCGAGGGGCGTCCCGGCAGGTCGAGCAGGGCGCAGCCGGGCGTGCTCCAGCGCCACGCGGCCCACAGCAGCCCGTCCGCGACGGCCTCCCAGTGGTCCCGGGTGTAACCGGTGTACGGGCTCAGCGCACGGTCCTCGGTGGGCAGTTCGAACGGGATGCTCATGCCAGGAACGCCAGCCTTTCGCGTCGTACGGGATGGAGGAAACCGGCACCGGACGCCCAGCGGGTCGTCTCGGCGAGCGCGAGGTCGGCCAGGCGGCGCCACTCGTTGCCCTCGGAGCCGGCGAGGTGCGGGGTGATCAGCGCGTTCTCGCACTCCCACAGCGGATGGTCCGGCGGCAGCGCCTCGGGGTCGGTGACGTCCAGCACCGCCCGGATCCGGCCCGCCCGGACCGCGTCGGTGAGCGCCTCCTGGTCGACGACCGCCCCGCGGGAGGTGTTGATCAGCACGGCGTCGGCGGGCATGGCGTCGATCAGGGCACGGCTCACCAGCCCGCGCGTGGTGGGCAGCAGGGGGGTGTGCACGCTGACGGTGTCGCAGCGCGCGAACAGCTCCGGCAGCTCGACGCGTTCGACGCCCAGTTCGGCGGCGTCCGCGTCGCTGACGTACGGGTCGTGCAGGAGGACCTCGATGTCGTGCGGCCGCAGCAGTTCGACGACCCGGCGGCCGATCAGCGAGGCCGACAGGATGCCCACCGTGCGGCGGTAGTTGCCGATGCCGCGCGGGGTGCGAAGCCAGTTGCCGCGGGTGCGGGACTCCCTGAAGTCGCGGGCGCGCTCCAGCACGCGCTTGCCGGTGAGCAGGATCATCCCGAGCGTGTATTCGGCCACCGGCAGGGCGTTGGCGGCCGCGGCCGAGGAGACCTCGACGCCCCGTTCCCAGCACGCGTCGGTGACATGCCCGCGGACGCTGCCGGCCGTGTGCACCACCGCCCGCAGCCGCGGCGCCGTCCGCAGCACCTCCGCGTCCAGCGGCGGGCAGCCCCAGCCGGTGATCAGCAGGTCGACGTCCGCCAGTACGGACCCGGCCCGCGGTGTGGCGAGGTCGTCAAGCACCGGGAACGGCGCCAGGTCGCAGACCCGGCGGAACGCGCCGAGGGACCGAGGGTCGAGGACGGCCGAGGCGGCGTCCGGGGACATGGCCACGGCGGCACGGGGCCGGAAGCCGGGGCCGGGGGCGTACAGGGTCACTTGACGGCTCCGGCGGTCAGCCCGCTCCGCCAGAAGCGCTGGAGCAGGACGAAGGCGAGGATGAGCGGCAGTACGGCGAGCAGTGAACCCATGATCACCACGGGGTAGTACTCGGGCGAGACGGACGCCGCGCTGTTCCACTGGTACAGGCCGAGACTGACGGGATACAGGTCCTGGTCGGACAGCATCACCATCGGCAGGAAGAAGTTGTTCCAGATCGCGGTGAGCTGGAAGAGGAAGACGGTGATCAGGCCGGGACCGAGCATCCTGAGCGCCACCCGGACGTACGTGGTCAGCTCGCCCGCCCCGTCGACGCGCGCCGCCTCCAGCACCTCGTCGGGCACGTAGCCCCGCGCGAAGATTCGGCCGAGGTAGACGCCGAACGGGTTGAACAGCACCGGGATGAACACCGCCCAGAACGTGTTGACCAGGCCGGCCTCGGAGGCCATCAGGTACAGCGGCAGCGCGAGGACCGTCTGCGGCACCATGACCGCCGCCAGCACCAGGCCGAACAGCTTCTCCTTGTGCCGGAAGCGGTACTTGTCGAAGGCGTAGCCGCAGGCCACGCTCACCAGCGCGCCGACGGCGGCGCCCAGCACCGCGTACAGCAGGCTGTTGACGTACCAGCGGCCGTACAGCCCGCCGTCCATGGCGAACAGGTCCGTGAGGTTCTGCCCGAAGGAGAAGTCGCCCAGGGACAGCAGGTCGCTGCTGAACAGCGCGTCCCGGGTCTTCGTGGCGGCGAGCACCAGCCACAGCACGGGCAGCAGCGTGTAGAGGACGGAGATCGCGACGACCGCGTTGACCGTGGCCCGGCCCAGCAGCCTCGGGCGGAGCAGGGAGCTGTCGGTGGCGCTCATCGGGCCTCCTCGGAGTCGGCGCGGCCGGTGAAGCGGGTGACGCCGTAGGACAGGGCGATGGTGCACACCAGCAGGACCACCGAGGCGGCCGCCGCGAGGCTGTAGTTGTTGCGGGTGAAGGCCGCGTCGTAGATGTACATGCTCGGCGAGAAGCGGGAGCTGACCATGGGGGAGGACTGGTTGAGCAGCATCGGCTCCGTGAAGAGCTGGAGCGCCCAGATCAGGGTGAAGATGGCGACCATGACGATCGAGGCCCGCACCAAGGGCGTCTTCACCTGGAGCGCCGTGCGCACCGGCCCGGCGCCGTCGACGACGGACGCCTCGATCACCTCGCGGGGCACGGCCTGCAGGGCGGCGTAGAAGACCACCATGTTGTAGCCGAGGTTGCTCCACACGGCGATGTTCACGATGGAGGGGACGACCGTGTGCACGCCCAGGAAGTCGATCGTGATGTCGCCCTGTGCGAAGAGTTCGATGACCGGGCTGATGCCGGGCGTGTACAGGTACAGCCAGATCAGTGCCGCGATGATGCCGGGCACCGCGTGCGGCAGGAACAGGCCGAGCTGGGCGAAGGCGCGCAGCCGGACCACGCCGGAGTCCAGCAGCAGGGCGAGGGCGAGCGCGCCCACGACCATCAGCGGGATGTAGATCAGGCAGTACAGCGCGACCGTGCCGAGCCCGCCGAGGAAGGTCGGGTCGGTGAGCACGGCAGCGTAGGAGCGCAGTCCGACGAAGACCTGGCGCTCGGGGCCGAAGCCGAGGCCGGGCTGGTCGTCACTGAAGAAGCTCAGGTAGACGGCCGTGCCGACGGGGATCAGGAAGACGGTGACCAGCAGGGCGAAGAACGGCGTCATCAGGACGCCGGCGGCGGTCAGTTGCCGTCGCTTCGCCGCTCTGCGGGCGCGCAGGCCGGACGCGGAGGGCGCCGGGGCGGTGGCGCGGGACGCGCCGGTCGGCACCCGGGGCTGGGTGGTCGTGGTCATGGGGTGTCACCTGCCTTTCGTCGGCTCAGGTGCTGTGCTGGGTGGTGGACAGGCCGAGGGCCTTGAGATCGGGCATGGTGCCCTCCTGCGCCGTGCGCAGTGACTCGACGAGGGAGCCCTGGCCGGCGCCGACACGGGCGAAGGAGTCCTGCATGACCTTCTGGGTGGCGCTCATCCGCGGCCCCCACAGCCACTGCTCGCCGATCTTCTCGGCCTCCCGCTCGAACAGGGTGTAGATGTCCTGCCCGCCGTAGTACGACCGGTCGAAGGCGTCGCGGCCCACGGAGACCAGACCGGGAGCGGCCGGGTACTGGCTGCTGGTGCCGCTGGAGAGCCGGGCGCGCAGGGCGTCGGGGTGGGACACCTGCCACTCGATGAACTCCATCGCGGCCTCGGGGTGGCGGCTGTCCTTGGTGACCGCGAAGGTCGAACCGCCGTGCGTGCCGGCGGACGGGTTGCCGGTGTCCCACTGGGGCAGCGGCGCGATCCGCCACTGGCCCTTCTGCCCGGGCCGCGCGTTCATCTGCGCGCCGGCGTCCCAGGCGCCGCTGAGCCGCGTGAGGACCAGGCCGTTGCCGATCTGCGCGTCGGACTGCCGGCTCTCGACGGCGTTCATGAAGACGTCGTCCCGGTCGATGAGCCCCTGCCAGTACTCCGCGACCCGCCGGGAGGGAGCGTCGGCGAGGGACACGTTCCAGGCGCCGCGCGAGGTGTCGAACCACTGGGCGCCCGCCTGCCAGGCGTAGCAGGCGAACTGCGTCATCCCGTCGGAGGGGAACAGCACCAGCCGCCGGTCGGGTGCCTCGCGGCGCACGGTCGCGGCCTGCTCGGCGAACTCGTCCCAGGTGCGCGCGACCTCCAGCCCGTAGTGGTCGAACAGGTCGGCGCGGTAGTGCATCACCATGGGCTCGACGTCCAGCGGCACGCTGAACACCCGGCCCTCGAAGGTGGTCAGCCCGAGTGCCTGCGGCAGCAGCTTGCGGCGCAGGCCGTCGCTGACGAGGTCGGTGATGTCACGGGCGACGCCGTCGATGGCGTACCCCGGCACCTGCGGATACTCGATGGTGGCGACGTCGGGCGCGTTGCCGGCCCGGGCGGCGTTGCTGAGCTTGGCGTAGCCGCCCTGCCCGCCGGAGGGGACCTGCTGGAACTCCACCTGGATGTTGCGGTGCGTGCGGTTGAAGGCGTCGACCACCTCCTGGCTTCCGCGCAGGGCGGACCAGAAGGTGACGCGCGTGGTGGTGCTCGTGCGGGCCGACGAGGCGCCGTTCCCCCCGCTGCAGGCGCTCACGGCGCCTGTCAGGGGTACGGCGGCCATCGCGGCGAGCACGGACCGACGGCTGGGTCGTCCGGGCATGGCGCCTCCCGCGGCTCCTGCGGGTCCGCGTGGCTGCGGACACGACTGTTCGGGACACGGGAATCCTGAACGCCCTGACTCAAACGGTCAATAGATCGATCAGAAGAAAATAAAGCGATCAAACGCTCACTTGGCCGAGGGGTCAGTCGGCCGAGGGGTCAGCCGGTCGGGCGGTCGGTCGGGCGGTCGGTCGAGCCGCGCACCATCAGCCGCGGCAGCAACTCCACACGGCGGCCCGGCCGGCTGCCGGGTGTCTCGGACAGCCGCTGGAGCAGCAGCTCCGCGGCCGTGCTCCCGACCTCGGTCTTCGGCGGCGACACGGCCGTCAGCGGCGGCGAGCCCAGCCCGGCCACGACATCGTCGTACGCCACGACCGAGCAGTCCTCCGGCACCCGTACCGCTTCCTCCGCCAGCCGCTGGACGATCATCAGCGCGTCCACGTCGCCGTGCAGCACCATGGCCGTCGCGCCCACCTTGCGCATCAGCGCCGGCAACTCGGCCGTCTCGTCCGCCGAGTACGGACCGTCGGCCCCCGCCTCCGGCGCGACGAGCGTCCACGCCCACCGCTCCACCAGCGGATGCGCCTCGGCGATCTCGGCGAAGGCGGCACGCAGCGAGCGCGCGGTGGGGCTGTCGTGGCGGGTGGCGAACACGATGCGCCGGTGACCGAGCCCCACCAGGTGCTCCACGGCCAGATGCGCGCCGTACCAGTGGTCCGAGCACACCGAGTCAAGCGCGTGCAGCGCGCTGCCGCGCCACGGGCGGCGCTCCATCAGCACCGTCGGCACCCCGAGCGTGGCGAGCCACTCGTGGTCGGCCTCCTCCTCGGCCCGGCCGCGCCAGCGGGGGGCGATCAGCAGCCCGTGCGCCCCGTCCGCCAGTGCCCGCTCCACCAGTGGGCGTTCGGCACCTGACGCCTGCGGCGCGAGGTGCAGGGCCATGCGCACCCCGGCGTCCTCCAGGACGGTGCGGGCACCGTGCAGCGCCTCGTTGAGGTACGAGTGCCGCACGGGGACCACCACGGCCACCCGGTCCCCGGCCGCCGCCCCGGCCACCTCGGAGGATGCCTCCTCGGCGGCCAGGGTGGACCGGACGACACCGTGCCCGCGGCTCAGCCTGCCCTCCCGCGTCAGCTCCTCCACGTCACGGCGCACCGTGACCACGGAGACCTGCAACTCGTCGGCGAGATCACGCACCCGCGCCGTGCCGCGCGCCTGGACCGCCGCCAGAATCCGCTGACGCCTGAGATCGACCGGCTCCCGCATCAGGTCTCCCCACCCGGAAATGTTCGTTTGAGCGATTCGCCGCCATCATAGCGATCGCCCGCGCCGGGTGTGCTTTACGGTTCGGGGTCCGCGAGGAGGGGCCCCAGCGGACCCAGATCGAGGTTCAGATCGCCGCGGCTCAGGCCGTGCTGCGCGCACAGGTCGTCCATGCGCTCGTCGAGCAGCATGAGCGCAGTGCCGAGCCGGTCCTCCTGCTCCGTGCTCAGCGTGCCCTCGTCGAAGCGGCGCACGGCCTGGCGCTCCATGAGCTGGCGCAGCAGCTCCACGACGGTCAGGACCAGGGCGGCCAGGTCGTTCGTGACCCGTTCGGGGTCCAGGTCGAGGGCGTGGGCCCGGGGCGCGGTCACAGCGGCCCGCTGTCCGGCCAGGGGGCGGGCACCCGCTCGTTCACCGACGACAGCAGGGCGTGCAGGGAGATCCGCACCAGCGGCACGTCAGCGATCGCCAGGACCAGGTCCCCGCTGACGACGACACCGGTCGCCAGCACCCGGTCGAGGAGGTCGACCAGGGGCACCCCGACCGGTGCGTACGGCTCCGGCCCGCCCCACGGCACGGCGGCCGGGCCCGGCGTACGGGTGTCCGGGGCGGTCATGAGCGGGCCTCCTGCTCCATGGGACGCCGTTCCCGTTCCGTGCGATCCGGCGCGGTGCGGGGTGGTTCCGTGCGGGGTGGTTCCGTGCGGTGCGGTGCCGTGGCGTCCGGCGCCGTGGCGTCCGGGTTCATGACGTCCGTACTCATGACGGCCGGGTCCACGGCGTCCGTATCCATGACGGCCGTATCCATGACGGCAGGATCCTCGTCCCAGCGGGCGAAGGAATACGGGATCCACGGGCCTGAGGCGCTGACCTCGACGGCCGAGTGCCGGGCGTCGGCGGCGAGGCGGGCCAGGGCGCGCTCGAAGGCGGCGGTGTCCGCGTCCTCCACCAGGTAGGCGGCATTGATCAGTTGCGGGGCGCGCCGGCCCGTCAGCCGCTCGCTCTGCGGGCGGTGCCGCGTCGCGTCGACGGCGTACCGCCGCAGTTCCGCGTCGACGGCGTCCGCCTCGGCCAGGGCCCTCCCGTGCGCGTCCTGCCGGTCGCGTCGCCGTGCGCTGGCCCGGCTGAGGTAGGCACGCCCACGCGTGCCCGCGCCGGTTCCGGAGTCGGCCGGGGCGTCGACAGCGGCGGCGGCGTTCGTCGCACCGTCGGTGGCGTGCACCTTCACCGCCCATTCCGTACGGCCCCGGAGACGGTCGAGCAGCGCGCCCAGCACCGCTTCCCGGGCTGCCACGGCCTGCTCCGCGCTCCGGTCGCCGCGGTACAGGGTCGCCATCGGCAGCGGAACGACGGGGCCCCGCCGGGCCGCGGCCTCGACGCCCCGGTGATGGGCACGGGCGCAGCGTTCCAGGTCGTCGGGCCGGTTGAGCCGCTCCGCCAGCGCCTCCTCGTCGAACAGCGCCGCGGGGACGTCCTGGACGACCAGGCACAGGCCGCCCGCGCGCAGCACGCGCAGCGGGCCGCCCTCCTCGTGACCGGTCGCCGCGGCCGACGTGGCGAGGTCAGGCGGAGTGCGGGTGACGGCGAACGCGCAGACGAGGACGGGGGCCGCCGGTCCGACCGGGGACGCGTTCACCGGACGGCTCCCGGCGTCTCCTCGGCGGCGCCCTCCAGGGCGTCGAGCCGGGCCCGCAACCGCTCGTTCTCCTCGGCGAGCGCGTCCCGCGCGGCCCTGGACGAAAGCGCCGGGTCGGTCTCCCACCAGTCGATGCCCGCCTTCTTCGCGGTGTCCACCGACGCGATGAACAGGCGCAGGCGGATGGTGAGCAGTTCGATGTCGAGCAGGTCGATCTTGATGTCGCCGGCGATGACGATGCCCTTGTCGAGGACCCGTTCGAGCAGGTCGGCGAGGTTGCCGGTGACAGGCGCGTAGGGCTGTGTCTCCGGGCTCGCGAACCGGTGGTCGACGTCTGTCACCACGCGCTCCCGGCTGCGTCAGCGGCGCGGGCGGGCACGTTCGTCGTCCTCGTCGTCGTCCTCATACGCCTCGTCCTCGTCGTCGTACTCACCTTCCTCGTCCTCGTCCTCGTCCTCGTACTCGGAGCCTTCGTCGTCCTCGTACTCGTCGTCGGAGGCGTTCTCCTCCTCCAGGACTTCCTCGTGGCTCCGCACGACCTCGCCGTCGCGGATCTCGCCGCGCCAGCCCTCCACCTCCTCGTCGCCCAGCAGGGTCACGTGGCGCGCGAAGTGCTTCAGGTCGAGCCGCAGCCGCCGCCCCTGGGCGCGCCAGAGGTTGCCGGTCTTCTCGAAGAAGCCGGCCGGGTAGTACTCGACGACCACGACGACCCGGGTCAGCCGGGGCGCCAGTTCGTGGAAGGTGACCGCGCCGCGAGTACTGCCCTTGGCGCCCTCGGAGGTCCAGACGATCCGTTCGTCGGGGACCTGTTCCTGGACGGTCGCCTTCCAACTGCGACTCGACGGACCGACCTTGACGTTCCAGTCGGATGTCACCTCGTCGTTCGCGCTGACGCTGCGGACGCCCTTGGTGAAGCCGCTGAAGTCCTGGAGCTGCGTCCACTGGTCGTAGACGGTGCGCAGGGGGACGCCGATGTCGACGGTCTCCATGATGTGCGTCGCCTTGACACTGCCGCCGCTGCTCCCGCTGCTCCCGGAACCGCCCCGACCGCCGGAACCGCCCCCGGTACCGGAACCACTCCCGCCGCCGGAGCCGCCTCCGCCGCCGGAGCCGCTCCCGCCGCCGGAGCCACCGCCGTCGGCGGATTCGGTCAGACGGTCCGTCAGGCCCCCGATCCGCTCCCCCGCCTTGCCGACGAGGCTGTGCCCCGTGGCGGAGAGGTAGCCGCCGAGCGCGTTCTTGAGATCGCCGAAGGGGGAGGGCCCGCCGTTGCCCTGCCGGTCGGGGGTCATCCGCGCTCACCTCCGCGCCGGCCCGAGCCCATGGTCTTCTTTGCCGGCGCGGTCTTCTTGGCGGTCTTCTTGGCAGTCTTCCTCGCGGTCTTCGGGGGAGGTGCCGCCTTGCGCGGGGGAGCCTTCTTGGCCGCCTTCCGGGGTGGCGCCGGCGCGGCCCGCCGAGTCTCCTCCCGGTCCTCCTCCCGATCCTCCTCGTCGAAGTAGGCGTCCTCGTCCGGGGCGCTCTCATCCTCGTAGTAGTCGTCGTAGCCGCCGTCGTTCCGTCGGCCCGCGCCGGTGAGCGCGTCGGTACGGTCGCGGAGGGTGTCCGCGAGGCCGGTGAGTCTGCGGTTCGCCGCGGCGGTGACGGCGGTGCGTCCGGCGGTCAGCAGCTCGCCGCGCACCTGGTCCGTCAGTTCCTGGAGCTGCGGTGTCCGCTGGATGCCGGCCAGGCCCTGGGACAGCACCTGGCCGGGGGACAGGCCGATGCGCCGGCCCATGAGGTACGAGCCGACCACGAAGGCGAGTTTGGCCTTCTTCGTGCGGCCCAGGAGATACCCGCCTGCCACGGCAGCCGCCATGACCGCCTTGCTGTCGCTCATACGTGCCTTCTCTGCGCTCGATCCATGGTGGTGGTGCGGCCTGTGGGCCGGTACGGCCGTTCGAGGAGGGTGAGCAGGCGCTCCTCCTCCCGCTCGAAGGCCGCCTCGTCGATGGCGCCCTCGTCCAGGGCCCGGTTGAGTGCGGCCAGACGCGCCTGGACGGCGCGCGGGTCGTGGGCCTGGCGCCGGGCCTCCTGGAGCAGGTGGTCGGCGATCCACGCCGTGCCGCGCACCGGGGCGAGGGGCAGCAGCAGGAGACCGCTCACGATGCCCACCGCGTCACCGCCCGGCCGGCGCGGGACGGGGGTCGACGAAGCTGTAGCACGGCAGGGGCCCGGTCACGCTGAGTGCCAGCCGGTCCCCGCAGTCACGTGCCCGCACGTCCACCGCCTGCCGGAACCGCCGCTCGTCGGCGGAGCGCAGCAGGAACGACGCGCTCAGCACCTGCTCGTCGTCGGTCGCACCCCGCACCGTGCGAACGGCGAGCGGCGTCAGGTGGTCGAGGACCTCCCGGGCCGCGCGCCGCGCCTCGCGGCGGACACCGCGGGCGATCGCCTCACCCAGCCGGACGTTGGCCTCGTAGTCCGGACGGCGCCGCGTCCGCAGGGCCAGGTTCCGCAGGCCCTCGTCCCGGCGCACCAGATCGGCGAAGTGACCGGGCACGACCGCGCCCTTGACGTTGAGTTCGACGCACCCCCGGACTTCGTCGAGCTGCCGTGACAAGTGGGCGGCGTCGGCACGCAGTTGGGTGGTCAGGGCATCCGGTCGTGGACTGAGTACCGCGAACCGCATGGGCAGCAGCGGTCCCTGTGCCGCCAGTTCGTCCAGTACGGCCTGATGGGCCAGCAGGTCACGGCGCCGGGGCCGGAGCCGTGGCGGGGCGGCCGACACCGCCGCGCACAGGCCGGACTCGGTCAGCAGGCGTACGGGGGCACCGTCGACCCCGGGGAAGCGGGGAGTACGGGTCCCGGCGGGGGTGATGCCGTAGACGTACAGGGCCTCCGGGGCGGGAGTGGTGGTGCCGGCGGCGGCGGTGGTGGGCGCGGTCATTCGTCCTCCGTCTCCGTGCGCCGGCGGGGGCGGCTGCGCGGACGGTCGTCCTCGTCGCGGGGGCGTGCGGTCGGTCGGCTACGGGACCGCTGCGGGCTCCGGCCGCGTTCCGCGCGCTCGCGGGTGGGTTCGCGGGGGAGGGCCTCCTCCTCTTCCGCCGCCTCCTCCTCGGGCGTGAGGATGTCCCGAACCTTGTCGGTCAGTGAGCGCGCCGTCCGCTTGGCGCCCGCCCTGCCTATGGTCTTGGCGACCGGGCCGCCGAACAGCTCGGGAACGGTCTTGGAGCGCACGTCGTGCTCCAGGTCCAGGCGGTTGCACGCCTCGGCGAACCGCAGGTACGTGTCGACGCTCGCGACCACGATGCGGGCGTCCACCTTGAGGATCTCGATGCCGACCAGCGAGACGCGTACGAAGACGTCGATCACCATGCCGCGGTCGAGGATGAGTTCGAGGACGTCGTAGAGGGTTCCGGCGCGGGGCGCGCAGACGACCTCGTCGTCGTAGGTGATCATGCGGTGGTCCTTCCGGGTGCGGGCCGCACGGCCCGGTCACTGGTCCTGGGCACCGCGCCGGTAGCGGGCGACCCTGCGGTACTGGAGCAGGTCGCCCGCCGAATCCAGCTCGACCTCGTAGGTGGCGAGCAGGCTGGTGGTGTCGGGGATACGGGACACCTCCAGCACGTCCACGTTGACGATCCAGCCGTCGTCCTCGCTCCGGCACACCGCGGAGACCCCCTCCAGGCGGTGCCGGATCAGCTCGGACAGGGCGTCCGCGGCGCGCTGGGCGGCGTCCCGAGCGCCCCGCACGGCACGCTCGCGCGTGGTCGTGGAAGTCGTGCCGCGCCGTCGCTCGCCAGGTTCTGTCATGCTGCCCACTCTGGCCGCGGACCCGGGCCGGCGCGTGCGCAGTTACCCCATCCGGGGGGCTGCGGGGGCCAACGCTCACGACCGGGGCGGCGTACCGCCCGCGGGTGACGTGTCAGATGCCCGGCGTGGTGGCGGCCCGGCGCCGGCAGTGCAGGAACAGGTGCGGCTCCGGCCGTGCGTCCGGGTGGGCCGGGGTGAACAGCGTCGCCTCCTGCGCCAGTACCTCCAGGCCGGCCTCCTCTGCCACGTCGGTGAGGCCCTGCGCGGTGAAGCTGGTCACGCGCACCGGCTGTCCCATGAAGGTGGCGTCGACGTCCTCCACGTCCAACGGCACGGTGGCCAGGACCAGGTACCCATCCGGCCTCAGCGCCCGTACCAGGAGCCGGACCAGGTCCGCCTGCTCCCGCCGGTCCAGCTGAAGCAGCGAGAAGTACACGCAGACCGCGTCGAACGAGCCGTCCGCGAGCGGTACGTCACGGACGTCGGCGCACCGGAAGGTCGCGGCCGGCACCTGCCGCGTCGCCAGGTCCACCATCACGGGGGACACGTCGACACCCAGCACGTCGTGCCCGGCGCCCGCGAGGGTCTCGGCGGTGGGCCGGCCCGTGCCGCTGCCCACGTCCAGAACCCTGCTGCCCGGCGCGAGCCGCCCGAGCAGCCACTCCAGCGAGCGCCGGTGCGTCTTCGAGTCGGCGAACGCCTTCTCGTACTCGGCGCCCAGCGCGTCGAACGCGGCGGCGGCCTGCGGCCGTTGCTGCTCGTCGGTCACGACGGTCCCTTCGGTGGGCGAGTCGGTGGGGTGAGCCGGTGGGTGAGCCGGTGGGTGAGCCGGTGGGGTGAGCCGGTGGGGTGAGCCGGTGCCGCGAGCATCGTTCCACCGGAAGCGAGCCACCGACAAGGGGCCCTCCGGGCGACCGGCCCGCCCGTCGCCGTCCTACCCCGGCCTCATGCTGTCCTACCGGCCCGCCCACCGCCCTACCAGGCTCCACGCCGCCCGACCGGCCGCCCGCCGTCCTACAGACCCTCGCCGTCCTACCGGCCGTCGTCGTCCGGCGCCGTCCCCGGCTCCGCCATCCGGCGGTGCACGGCGGCCTTGACGCGGTCCGGCAGCACCTTGTCCGCCATACCCTGCGCCTTGGTCTTCGCCGAGCCGGTGACCAGCTTCCCGCGGCCCTTCATGACGGCGTCGTACGCCTGCCGGGCGACCTGCGCGGGGTCGTCCTTGTCCATGGTGCCGACCTTGGTGTCCTGCATCCCGGCCCGCCGGAAGAAGTCGGTCTCCGTCGGGCCCGGCATGAAGGAGGTGACCGTGACGCCCGTGTCCTCGACCTCCTCCTGCAGCGCCTGGGCGAAGGACTGCACGAACGACTTCGAGGCGTTGTACACCGATTGGAAGGAGCCCGGCATCGTCGCGGCCACCGACGACGTGAACATCAGCCGGCCCACCCCGCGCGCCACCATGTCCCGCAGCAGCGGCTTGGCGAGCCGCACGGTCGACGTCACGTTGAGGTCGATGACGGACTGGTCGTCGGCCGGGTCGGTGTCGACGAAGGCGCCGCCCTGCCCCACGCCCGCGTTGAGCGCCGCGACGTCCACGGTGAGCCCGGTCAGGGCGGCGACCAGCCGGTCCACGCCCTCGGCGGTGCGCAGATCCGCGCGCACGGCCCGTACCTCGGCGCCCGTCTCCCGCAGCCGCTGGGCGGCGTGCTCCAGCCGGTCGTCCTCGGCGTTGACCACGAGGTCGTAGCCGTGTTCTCCGAACAGTGCGGCGAGTTCGTACCCGATTCCGCTGGACGCCCCGGTGACCAGGGCGAGCGGCCTGCTGCCGGCCATGGTTCCTCCGTTCAACGCAGTGCCTGGTAGACCGATGCCGTCGTGAAGCCGTACACCAGGTGCGGCACGATGTCCGACACCCACGAGGACCGGTCCCAGGAGGCCGGGTCGGCCACCCCGAGCACCGTGGCCGGCAGATCGCTGCCCGCCATGGCGGCCGCGCCCAGCAGCGGACCGGCCACCCAGTCGGGCAGCGCGCCGCGCCCGCTCCGCAGCAGCCCGTAGGCTGCTCCGACCCCGAGGCCGGTGACGTAGCCGAGGAGGGCTCCGGCCGCCTGCTCACGGTTGGCCGCGGTCTCCTCGTCGCCCAGATCGACGCCGGCCCGGTTGACGAACCGGTCCGCGACCTGGGTCGGCATGTCACTGGAGCCCCGGCCGCGCAGCAGCATGTCGCCGTACGTGGTGAGGTTCAGCGCGACGGTGCCGGCCGCTCCGGCGACGAGGCCTTTGGTCAGTGACATCCGGTGACTCCCTCGGCGTGGGCGCTGGCGCGCGGGTGGATTCGGCGGGCCCCGGGTTCCCCGAACCCCGGCTCCTAACAGAGCCTCCCTCGTACCCCGAGCCGATCCTCCGGCCCCCCGCACCCGTCTCCTAGAGCGTCGTGAGGGTGAGCAGCAGCACGTCCGCACCGACGAGCGCTGTGAGCGCCTCCGAGGTGATGCCCGTCGGAGTGTGCGGCGCGGTGAGGACCGCGTCGACCCGGTCGCCGAACTGCTCGCCCAGCTCGTCGGTGACCCGCACGACCCGGGCGCCGACCGCCCGCGCCCGCTCCACCATCACGATCAGCTCGTGCAGGGCCCGGCCGGGCTGGAAGATCACCACCGCGCCCCCCGGCGCAGCGTCGGCAGATCGTCGGCGAGGGCGAGGCCGGTGGTACCGACGACGGCTCCGACATGCCGGTGGCGCCGCCCCAGCTCCTGCGGCTGATCCATGGTGGCCGGCTGGACCTCCCCGGTTCGATCAGCGGGGTGCTGCCGCCGGCGCAGGCCGCCGAGGCGGTCGCACGGCTGGAGAAGAAGAGGGCGACCCGATCCGGCTGATCCTGCGCCCGTGAGGTGAGGGATTCCTGAGAATCCGCGAGGCGTTTGAACGCTCCGGCCCCCGACTCCGTATGAAGCCGCGGGCATTTCATGTCCGAGTCCGCCACGACACAGGAGCACGCCTTGGGACACAACAGGCGCAGACGCCCGACCGGGGCGCGCCGCGCGACCTTCGGAGCATTCGCGCTGATACTGGGAGGCGGCGGCCTGGTGGCCGCGAACGTGTTCGCCTCCGCGACCGAAGCCGGCGACACCGCTGTTCCCCTGGGCAGTTCCGGTGTGGCGGCCACCGTCGACTGCCCCGACCTGAGCGAGCGGCTGACGACGGTTCCGGAGCAGGCGAGGCCGGACGTCGACACCGAACTCGCGCGGCTCGACGAGCAGATCGCCGCGGCCTACCGGCAACTCCAGGAAGCCGCCCGCACCGCGGACGACGGCAAGCTCGACGAGGGCGCCATCCTCGACCCGTTGAAGAAGGAACGGGCCGGGACGATCGAGCGCATCGCCGCCGCCATCGGCAAGGCCGGCGACCGTCCCGCGGGCCTTGACACGCTGGCGGAGTGCACGCTGCGCCGCACCGAGGTCGCCACGGCGGACGCACCGAGCGGCAGCCCCGACCAGCAGCGACAGCAGCAGGACGGCAAGGGCGAAGAAGCCGGAAACAGCGGGGACGACGAAGACGGCGGGGACGACGCACAGCCCGGTGACGGGCAGCAGCCGCCCGGCAACGGCGGACAGGCGGGCAACGGACCCGTGGCCGCCGACTACGTCGACATCAACTCCGTCCAGCCGAACGTCGTGAAGGCACCCCGGCAGAAGAACGCCTCGACCGGCTCCTTCGCCACCAGTTGCGGCGTCAACGCCGAGGGACTGTTCAACTCGGACAACCTGATCGCCGCCCCCGGCGTCAGCAACGGAGCCCACCACTTCCACGACTACATAGGCAACCAGGACAACGACGCCTTCTCCAGCGACGAGGACCTGGCCGCCGCCGACACGAGCTGCGCCGACCAGGGCGACAAGTCCTCCTACTACTGGCCCGTGCTCCGGCTGCAGAACGGCACCGTCGAACAGGACGCCGAGTCTCCCGGCGGCGGCATCGAGGGCAACGCCGGCGAGATCGTCACGCCCGCCGAGGTCACACTGACCTTCGAGGGCAATGAGCGCGCCAAGGTCACGGAGATGCCGCGGCTGCTGCGCATCATCACCGGCGACGCGAAGGCGTTCGTCAACGGCAACACCAACGCGAACGCCTCCTGGAGCTGCACCGGTTTCGAGGACCGGCAGCTGAAGGACAAGTACCCGCTCTGTCCGTCCGGCAGTGACGTGGTGCGCACCTTCACCTTCCAGAGCTGCTGGGACGGCCGCAACATCGACAGCGCCAACCACCGCACCCACGTGGCCTTCGCCGCCGCCGACGGCAGCTGCCCCGAAGGGTTCCGGGCCATCCCGCGACTGGTCCAGCGCGTCGTGTACGACGTGGACGCGCCCAGCCTCCAGGACGGGGGCAGGACCGTTCCGCTGTTCGCCGTGGACTCCTTCCCCGAGCAGCTGCACAAGCCGGTCACGGACCACAGCGACTTCATCAACGTCTTCGACGAGGACCTGATGCGGGAGATGGCCGACTGCATCAACAGCGGCCGCGAGTGCGGTCCGGACACGCCCCCGGGATCGGAACCCGGCCAGGGCGAGGACCCGCAGGAGCAGCCGACCGAGAACCCCACGGAGAACCCGCAGGAGCAGCCGACCGAGAACCCCACGAAGGACCCGCAGGAGCAGCCGACCGAGAACCCTGACGCCTCCGAGCCCCCGGCCGAGCAGACCGCCACCGCATCTGCACCCGTGGACCCCGGGCAGGACGGCCGGGACGACGGAGGCAACGAAGGGAAGGGCGAGGGCAAGGACGAAGGCAAGGACGAAGAGAAGGGCGGAGGGAACGGCGCCGGACAGAACGACGAGGAGGCGCCCGCGCCCCCAGCCCGGGAACAGGACGACGCCGCCTCCCCGCGCGCCGAGCCCAGGGCCGCCACGACACCGGCCGCCGACACACCGGACGACGTGAGCAGCGCCGCGCCCGCACCCGCGGCGACGCAGGGAACGGGCGGCGGTGACGACGCCGCGGCCGGGTCGGTGACCGAGCCGCAGGCGACGCAGGGCGGCCTCGCGGAGACGGGCTCCGGCCTCGGCCTGTGGCCCGCGGCCGTCGGAGGCGTCCTCTTCGCCGGCGGCTGTGTGCTGCTGATCCGCTCCAGGCGGCGTGCGCTGTGACACCGGCATGACGTCGTCGTGGCGGAAGGGGGGGAAGGAGAAGGACCCCCCCCCCCCCCTCCCCGCACCCCCCACAACCCCCCCCACCCGCCGGGAGGGGACACGCTTCAATACCTT
>NZ_JBHJRX010000026.1:115580-121026 GCF_042268605.1 Streptomyces sp. NPDC056296
TTCCTGCCCCGTTCCCCCCTCCCCCTCTCCCCCCCCCCCCCCCCCCCACGACCGCATCGAACACGCCATCGCCCGGAGGGAACTGGCGCATTTCAACTATTGCCATTCCGTTTCCCCGGGCGCAGCCTGTTCACCGAAAGGCTTTGGGAGCGCTCCCACTGATGTTTCCAGCTCTCGACCCTTCACTACTGTCCCCCCACGGGAAAGAAGGACATCATGACTTGTCATGATCACAACAAACGAGTCCGGCGTACGTCGACCGTGGCCCTCGGCACCCTGACCGCAGCACTTCTCACCCTGATCCCCTGGAGCGGCACCGCCGTCGCCCACGGCTCGGTCGTCGACCCCGCCTCGCGCAACTACGGCTGCTGGCAGCGCTGGGGCGACGACTTCCAGAACCCCGCCATGGCCCAGGAAGACCCCATGTGCTGGCAGGCCTGGCAGGACAACCCCAACGCCATGTGGAACTGGAACGGCCTGTACCGCAACGGCTCCGCGGGCAACTTCGAGGCCGTCGTTCCCGACGGCCAACTGTGCAGCGGCGGCCGGACCGAGGGCGGGCGCTACAACTCCCTGGACACCGTGGGCGCCTGGCAGACCACGGACGTCACCGACAACTTCACCGTCAAGCTGTACGACCAGGCCAGCCACGGCGCCGACTACTTCAAGGTCTACGTCACCCGGCAGGGCTTCGACCCCGCCACGCAGCCCATGGGCTGGGACGACCTCCAACTGGTCGCGACGACCGGCAGGTACGCGCCCAGCCAGAACTACGAGATCCCGGTGAGCACCTCGGGCCTGAGCGGCCGGCACGTCGTCTACACGATCTGGCAGGCGTCGCACATGGACCAGACGTACTTCCTGTGCAGCGACGTCGACTTCGGCTGATCCGCGCCATCCCGTCCCCCCACCCCCGTCGGGCGCGCCGCGTCCGGCGGGGACACCGGTCGGTGTGACCGTCCCGCGAAGTACTTCGTGGCCGTCCCGGAGTGCGGTATACGTCCCCTCATGGACCCCATGGACTACTACGACCTCGGCACCCACGGTCGTCCGGTGACGACCTCGTCCCCCGAGGCCCAGCGGTGGTTCGACCGCGGGCTGGTGTGGACGTACGGCTTCCACCACGAGGAGGCCGTCGCCTGCTTCGAGGCCGCCGCCGAGGCCGACCCGGACTGCGCCATGGCCCAGTGGGGCATCGCCTACGCCCTCGGCCCGAACTACAACAAGCCGTGGGAGGCTTTCGACGCCGCCGAGCTGACGCGTACCGTCGACCGCACCCACGCCGCCGTCGAACTCGCCCACGAGAAGGCGGCCCGCTCCGCCACCCCGCTCGAACGCGCCCTGATCGGCGCCCTGCGCGCCCGTTACCCGCAGGCGCGCGCCGTCGAGGACTGCTCGGTGTGGAACGAGCCGTACGCCGAGAGCATGCGGGCCGTTCAGAAACTAGCCCCCGGCGACCTGGACGTGGCCACCCTCTACGCCGACGCGCTCATGAACCTGACACCCTGGCAGCTCTGGGACCTGCGCACCGGACTGCCCGCCGAGGGCGCCCGCACCCTGGAGGCGAAGGACGTCCTCGACCGGGCCCTGGCCACCGAGGGCGGACGCGAGCACCCCGGCGTCCTGCACCTGTACATCCACCTGATGGAGATGTCCGCCACCCCCGAGGCGGCCCTCGGTGTCGCCGACCGGCTGCGCGGCCTGGTCCCCGACGCCGGGCACCTCAACCACATGCCGTCCCACCTCGAAGTGCTGTGCGGCGACTACCGGCGCGTCGTGTCGGACAACAGCGCCGCGATCGCCGCCGACGAGAAGTACCGGGCGCGGGCCGGGGCGATGAACTTCTACACCCTCTACCGCTCGCACAACTACCACTTCAGGATCTACGGCGCGATGTTCCTCGGCCGATACGACATCGCCCTGGACACCGCGGCACAGCTGGAGGCGTCGGTCCCCGAGGAACTGCTGCGCGTCGAGAGCCCGCCGATGGCCGACTGGCTGGAGGGTTTCGTGGCCATGCGGGTGCACGTCCTGATCCGGTTCGGCCGCTGGGCGGACATCCTCGGGCTGCCGCTTCCCGCCGACCCGCGCCTGTACTGCGTGACGACCGCGATGCTCCACTACGCCCGCGGGGTCGCCCTCTCGGCCACCGGCAAGGTCGCCGAGGCGGAGACCGAACGCGTCCTGTTCCGCGAGGCGGTCACCCGGGTTCCGGTGACACGCACGCTGTTCAACAACACCTGCGCCGACATCCTCGCCATCGCCTCCGCCATGCTCGACGGCGAACTGGAGTACCGCAAGGGCGACCACATCGCCGCCTTCGCCGCCCTGGAACGGTCGATCGCCCTGGACGACAGCCTCCCCTACGACGAACCGTGGGGCTGGATGCAGCCCACCCGGCACGCCTACGGTGCCCTGCTCCTGGAACAGGGCCGGGTCGCGGAGGCCGAGGCGGTCTACCGGGCCGACCTGGGCCTGGACGACACCCTGCCCCGCGCCCTGCAGCACCCCGGCAACGTCTGGGCCCTGCACGGACTCCACGAGTGCCTGGTGCGGCTGGGCAAGGAGGGGGAGGCGCGGATCGTGGCACAGCAGCTGAAGCTCGCCACCGCGCTGGCGGACGTCCCGGTCGAGGCCTCCTGCTTCTGCCGCCTCGACCCCGCGCCGGCCACCGGAGGGGCGGACGGCTGCTGCGCCACGGACCGCTGACCGCGCCGGGTCCGGTCAGACGTTGACGCCGAAGTCGGCGGCGATGCCCGAAAGGCCCGAGGCGTACCCCTGTCCAACGGCCCGGAACTTCCACTCGGCGCCGTGCCGGTACAGCTCGCCGAAGACCATCGCGGTCTCGGTCGAGGCGTCCTCGGAGAGGTCGTAGCGGGCGAGTTCCTGGTTGCCCGCCTGGTTGACGACCCGGATGAAGGCGTTGCGGACCTGGCCGAAGCTCTGGCCCCGGTTCTCCGCGTCGTGGATGGAGACGGGGAAGACGATCCGGTCGACCTCGGCGGGGACGGCGGCGAGGTTCACCTTGACCGACTCGTCGTCGCCCTCGCCCTCGCCGGTGAGGTTGTCACCGGTGTGCTCGACCGAGCCGTCCGGGCTGGTGAGGTTGTTGTAGAAGACGAAGTGCCCGTCGGAGAGCACCTTGCCGGAGGTGTCGAGGAGCAGCGCGGAGGCGTCGAGGTCGTGGTCGGTGCCGGTCGTGGTGCGCACGTCCCAGCCGAGGCCGACGACGACCGCGGTCAGGCCGGGTGCCTCCTTGCTGAGCGAGACGTTGCCGCCCTTGGCCAGGGAAACTCCCACTGCGTTCTCCTTCGTCAGGTCTGCTGATCACCTTTGCTGATCACGTCCGCCAGTCAATCTACAGCACTGTAGAAGAAAGCCTTCTATACGATGTGGCCTCGGAAGACGTACAGCGGCGGAAGGAGACGGGCCGTGACCGATCACCGGCGTCCGCGGCGGCGGGGGCAGGGCGAGCTGGAGGCGCTGGTGCTGTCGGCGCTGCGCGAGGCGGACGGCCCCGCGACGGCCGGCTGGGTGCAGGAGCGCCTGGGCGGCGACCTCGCCTACACCACGGTGATCACGATCCTGACCCGGCTGCTGGAGAAGGGTGCGGTCGGTCGCGAGCGCGCGGGCCGCTCCTTCGCCTGGACACCCGCCTCGGACCAGGCGGGCCTTGCCGCCCGGAAGATGCGCAAGGTCCTGGACGCCGAGAGCGACCGGGAAGCGGTGCTGGCCAGCTTCGTCACCGGCCTCGCCCCGGACGACGAGCGGCTGCTGCGCGAACTGCTGCGTCACGCACGCGACGCGGGGGACGGCTGACGCCACATGGGGGTATTCGTCTTCCTGCCGCTGGTCCTGCCGTTGACGGCGTGGCCGATCGCCCGGCTGGCGGAACAGCATCTGCACCCGCGGACCGCGACCAGGCTGCTCACCGCCGTGGCCGCGGTGATGGCCCTGTGCAGCACGGTGTGCCTGACCCTGGTGATGGTGGTCGGCACCGCCCAGCTGCCGGGCAACCCCCTGCCGGACGGCTGGTCCGACCCTGAGGTGCGGGCGGCGGTGCCGTACGACGAGGTCGTCGGCAAGGCGGCGATCCCCGCGCTGTGCGCGGTGGTCGTGGCCTCGGCGCGAGCCCTGTGGCGGCACGGCAGGGTGCGTCGCCGTGCCCACCGCGCGCTGGCCGGCCTGCCGGGCACCGGGGTGGCCGTACTGCCGGACGACGTGCCCTACGCGTACGCGCTGCCCGGCGGACGCCGGGACCGTGTGGTGGTGACCACGGCCCTGCTCGACCGCCTCGTACCGGCCGAGCGGCGCGCGCTGTTCGCCCACGAGCGGGCCCACCTCACCGCTCGGCACCATCGCTTCCTGCTCGCCGTCCGGCTCGCCGCCCTGGCCAACCCGTTCCTGCGGCCCCTGCGGACCGCCGTGTCCTTCACGGCGGAGCGGTGGGCGGACGAGGCGGCCGCACGGGCGGTCGGCAGCCGCCGCGTGGTGGCGACCGCGATCGGCAAGGCGGCCCTCGTCTCCCGGGGCACCCCGGTCGCCACCCTCGCCGGCCTGGCGGCCCCCGGTCCGGTACCGCGCCGGGTGGCGGCCCTGCTGGGCCCCGCTCCCGCGGTCCGCACCTGGCCCTCGGTCTTCACCTCGGTGGGCCTGGCGGCCTGGGCCGCGGCCGCCGGAACCGCGGTGTCGGCGATGTCGTCCGCGAACGCCGCCGTCACGATGTTCCTCGTCCTCCGCGCCGCGACGCCTCTCTGAGCGTCCTTCGCCGTCGAAGAAACCCCCAGGTCACAGGCGTACTTGCGAAACATCTTCACTCGATCGGGTGATCGGCCAATCCGGAGCCGGGCCGGCTCCGGATTCCCCATGTGAGGGAAGAACCGAGGACACACCGACAGCGGCCCGCCCGCCCAGGCACTCCGCCGTCCATACGAGCGGGACGGTTCGACCCCCACACGCCCGCGCCGGGCCCCCGGCCGAGCGGGGACACCCCCGCGGCGAGCGCGGAACCTCCGAGCGTGCTCGCCGCGACGAGGGATGCCGACCGGGACCGGCGCGGGTCCGACGACTGACGACGACCGGGGCCGCGCACCCCGACGCCCGACCACCACTTCACCGCCGTAATCAGCACCAACGCAGCCTTCGGGCTGCCCTTTTATCCGGGAGAATCCATGAACGCCCGTATTCGCCGTTCCGCCGTCGCCGTCGCCGCGGCCGCCATCCTGCCCCTGGCCCTGGTCGCTTGCTCCGACGACGGCGACAGCGGCTCGTCGGACTCCGCCCAGGCGGCCTCCTCGGCCCCCGCGGCCACCGACGACCAGTCCGCCGACACCGGCGGCGACATGGCCGGCGCGGACGAGCCGTTCGGTCCGGCGTGTTCGTCGGTGCCGAAGGACGGTGCCGGTTCGTTCGACGGCATGGCCAAGGACCCGGTCGCGACCGCCGC
>NZ_JBHJRX010000027.1:0-9780 GCF_042268605.1 Streptomyces sp. NPDC056296
ACGTACTGGGGCACGAGCACCAGCGCCCGCCACACGCTGCGTGCTCGCAGATGCCGGTCGAGCAGCCAGGCGAGCCCCAGAGCCGCCAGGAGCTGCGGAACGGTGGACAGCACGAAGATGCTGAGGGTGTTGAACGTGGCCGTGTAGAAGTCGGAGTCGTCCAGCAGGCGGGTGAAGTTGTCGAGGCCCACCCACTGCCCCTGCCCGGCGAGGCGGTCCCAGTCGTGCAGGGAGACCCAGAAGGTCTGCAGCAGGGGGTAGAGGCCGAAGACGCCGAAGACGACGAAGAAGGGTGCGATGAAGAGATAGGGCAGCAGATGCCGTTCCGGGCGCAGCCGCGACGGACGACGTTCGCGGCGTGCGCGGCCGGGCAACGGGCGGGTCTGAACCGCCATGCTGGTTCTCCGTAGGTGTAGGGGGTGGAAGAAGGGGGCCGGCCGGGGCCGGGCCGGAGGGACGCCGGGCGGCGACCGGGGCGTGGGAGGCTGGACCGCCGCCCGGCTCGGTCGGCGGGGACCTGCCCCGAACCGACCGGCTCGACGTCAGCGAAGGTTCTTCTCCGCTTCGTCGAGAGCCTTGTCCCACGCCTCCTCCGGGTCCGCCTTGCCCTGCTCGACCAGCTGAAGGGCGTTGCCGAACGGGATGCGGACCTGCTGGTCCTTGGTACCGCGGTAGTTGGGCTTCAGGGACTTCGCGGACGCCGCGTAGAGCTTGCCGGTCGGCGCGTCGTTGAAGTACTCCTGCTTCGTGCCCTGGACCTCCGGGTCGTCGAGGACCGGAACGAGGGAGGGCAGCGCTCCCACGGGGCCCGTGAAGATCTTCTTCTGCGAGGCGGCCGAGGTCAGGAAGTCGGCCAGTTCGGCGGCCTCCTTGACGTGCTTGCTCTGCTTGGGAACGGTGAGGAACGAGCCTCCCCAGTTACCGCCCCCGCCCGGGACCGCGGCGATGTCCCACTTGCCGGCGTTGGCCTCCCCCGCGGCCGTCTTGATCTGGCCGGTCATCCACGCGGGGCAGGTCATGGTGGCCATGCGGCCGAGCTTGATGCCCGCGTTCCACTGCTGGCTGAAGGGCTGCAGGTTGGCGGACTGCTTGTCGTCCGTGGCCTGCGCCGTCGCCATGAAGAACTCACGGACCTTCGGGTTGCTGTCCCCGATGTACTCGTCCTGGGCATCGAAGAACCCGAACTCGGTCTGGTTCATCATCGCGGTGAAGATGTTGCCCGAACTGTCGAACCATGCCTTGTCCTTCACCTTGGACTGGAACTTCTCGCCCGTGGCGAAATAGTCCTCCCAGGTGGGCCACAGCTTGCCGACCTCCGTGCGGTCGGTGGGCAGGCCGGCCTTCGCGAACAGATCCTTGCGGTAGCAGATGGCGAGGCTGCCGACATCGGTGCCGTACCCCATGACGAAGTCGGAGGTGCCGAGCGTCCCCTGCTCCCACTTCCAGCTCAGGTACTCGCCCTTGCGGTCCATGGCACCGTGGTCGGCGAGGTTGGTGAACTTGTCCTTCACCGCACGGAACTTCGGAAGGTAGCCCTCCTCGATCGCGACCACGTCGGCGGCCCCGCTACCGGAGGCGATCTGGGTGGACAACTGGTTGTGGTGCTGGTCGAACTGGGAGATGCGCTCCTTGATGACGATGTCGGGATGGGTGCGCTTGTACTCCTCGATCAGAGGCTTGTAGCCGAAGTCGCTGAAGGTGGCGACCGTCAGGGTGATCTTCCCGTCAGCCGCCCCGGAGCCTGAACCGCAGGCGGGAAGGGCGATGAGCGACGTGGCGGCGGCGAGCGCGACGGTGATTCTGCGGGCACGCGTACGGCCCATGGTGATCCTCCGGGAGAGGGGCGGGATGGGGTGGCACAAAGGTCGCCGCCCGCGAAAAACATGTCAAGTGTTTCGCGAAAACTGCCGCGATATCGGCAGCATCATCTCGGCACGAGTGACTCACTCGCCGCAGCGAGGTGGCCAAACAAACCTCGGAGCAGTGAAGATGACCGCCTCAACGCTCGCAACACGTAGGTCGCTCATGCGTCACCCTTCTCGGTTTCGTAGAAGCAATGCGCTGACCTGTAGAGACTTACGAAACTTTCGCGACGACTTGACCGGCCATGTCCAGGACAGCAGCATGCGACCGCCGCATACACAGCACCGGTGACCCCACGTCAGCCGGCTGCCCGAATCGGAGGCACCCGCCATGTCCTTCCTACGACCGCACAGATCCGTCCCACGGGCGGTGGGAGCGGGGGCCGTCGCCTTCGCCGCCCTGCTCGCCCTCGCCGGCGTCTCCTCCACGGCCAAGGCCGCCACCCCCGCCGACCGGGGCGTCCCCGCCGACGGCAAGGTCATGCTGGTGATGGGCCAGGACAGCGACACCCTGTCCGACTACCGCACCGACGTGCTGGACAAGGCGTCACTGAACGCACCCGCACCGGGTGGCGTGACCCTCTACACCAACCTGGTGCTCGGGGGCTCGCCCGAACCGCTGGCCGGCATGACCGGACCGGCGAACTGGGGCGCGGGAACCGTCGACTTCGCCCGGACGATGCGGGAGTACCCCGGTGCCACCGTCGCCGTCGGTCTCTACCTCTCCGACGCCACCTCCGGCTGCAACAACCAGCCACTGCGCGCCATCATCGGCCGGAACGACGCCGACGTCACCGCCGGGAACCCGAGCCTGATCACCCAGTACCGGGCCAAGGTCGACGAGATGATCAACCGGTTCAAAGGCTACGACCGGGACATCCTGCTGCGCATCGGCTACGAGTTCGACGGTCCGTGGAACTGCTACAGCTCGGAGTACTACAAGGAAGCTTTCCGCTACATCAAGGGTCGCATCGATGCCCTCGGCGCCAGCCGCGTCGCCACCGTCTGGCAGAGCGCCGCATGGCCGGTGAACACCCACCCCGACCACCCCGAGTGGAACTACGTCGTCACCGACCCGGGCCACCTGAACGACTGGTATCCGGGTGACCAGTACGTGGACTGGGTGGGCCTGTCCTCCTTCTACAACTCCCGGTCCGTGCAGAGCCAGTGGGGCTGCGGCTCCTACGACACCGACCCGGTCGGTCTGCAGAACCGGATCCTCGACTTCGCCCGCTCCCACGGCAAGCCGGCCATGGTCTCCGAGGCCGCACCGCAAGGAGCCCGCACCGGCGCGAAGACCAGCAGCTGCATCTTCCGCAACAACCCGGCACCTTCGAGCGGTCAGGCCATCTGGGACGGCTGGCACGCGGGATACTTCGACTGGGTGACCCGCAACAAGGACGTCATCCGCGCGGCCGCGTACATCAACACCAACTGGGACGCCCAGACCCAGTGGCAGTGCGCGCCGGGCGCGCCGGCGGGCGGCCCCGGCTGCGCGAACGGCAACTGGGGCGACTCCCGCGTCCAGGCCGACCCCACGGTGCAGGCCAACTTCCTGGCCGAGATCAAGAAGCCCATGTGGACGAACGGCGCTTCGGGCCCGGCGCCCACACCGACTCCGACGCCCACGCCGACTCCCACCCCTACGCCGACTCCGACCGACCCGCCGGGGAACACCGCCGAGTTCGACCATGGTGTCAGCGGCACTGGGAGCACCGCGATCTGGTTCGCTCCCAAGGGGTACGACCTGACGTTCGTCACCGTGCAGTACCGCGTCAACGGCGGCTCGCCGCAGAACCACTTCCTCGTCCGTGACGACGCCGGCGACCGCTGGGAACTTCCTGTCTCCGTACCGGCCGGTGCCAAGCTCACGTACTCCTTCAACTACCAGCCCACCACGCAGACGAGTCAGATCACCACACCGACGTACACATGGACCGCTTCCTGACCAGTGGTCCACGACCGACGGGTGACCCGGGCCCGGCCCGGGTCACCCCGCCGTACACCGGCCCACGTCCGCGCACCGACGCGCGGCAGAGGAGACATCGTGCCGAACCTCCGACACCTGACCACCGCTCTGCGCGCCCTCGCCGCCGCAGCAGTCGCCGCACTGCTGTTGACCGGCACCGCCAACGCCGGGCAGGGCCAACCGCCGGCCCAACCCGCCACCGCCGACACCCGCGGTGCGGGCGCCGCGGCAACCGGCGCTCCCGAGCTGCTGCTGGGGCAGTCCACCCGAGGCGCCTGGGACGACTTCCACACCTTCGGGCAGAACGCCGACGGCGGTTCCGTCTACTACGAACTGCGCTCCGGCGACTGGGTCGGCTCCGGCCACCGCGACTACGCCGAGTTCCTCGCCTCCCGGGGGAAGACCGTCCAGATCGGCATCAGCTGGAAGGACAACCCCCCGGGCTTCGAAGGGGGCGACGAGAACGCGAAGGCCGCCCGCTCCCGCGCCGTCACGAGCGAGATCGCCGCCGGGGGCCACACCGCCTCCCTGAACAAGCTGCTGGCCTTCACCAACGCCCACCCCACGGCCCGCTTCAAACTCCGGCTCGACTACGAGGTCAGCAGCCACTACCACTGCGCCGACACCGCCTGCTCCTCGTACAAGAACGCCTTCAACCGCCTCGCCTCCTACCTCGACAACCGCTCCATCGCACACAACCTCGACTTCGTCTTCCACCCGGTGCGCGGCGAGTTCGAGGCCATGTACCCGGGGGACGCCGCGGTCGACTGGATGGGGGTCTCCGTCTTCGCCCACGAGCTGTGCATGCCGATCCACGACCGCGGTTACCTCTACAACGGAACTCCGCCCCAGAACTACGACGTCGCCGCGCTCCAGTGCCGCAACGCCTACATCGGGACAGACGCACACGGGAACCCGGCCGCCGTGTGGCGCAACTTCGACCACGACGGCAACGTGCTCAAGCTGGTGAAGTTCGCCAAGGATCACGGCAAGCCGGTCGTGCTGTCCGAAGCGGGCATGATGAACTTCACCGCCGACGCCGGCAGCACTGACGGCCTGGAGCAGCAGCGCGGCGCCGAATGGACACGCCGACTGTTTTCCCTGATGAACTACCAGGGGCCCATTCCCAACCTGCCCGGCACCCACGACCTGCGTGGGGTCATCCGTTCCGTGGTCTACATCAACCTCGACTTCCGGTACGGCTGGGACGGCGTGAACGACGGCAGCTTCGACTTCGCCCCTGACACGACCTGGTTCGTGGACGGCCGTCTGTCCCGCTACGGGGCCGCGAAGACGTCCTTCTGCCAGGGGCTCGCCTCGGTCGGCTTCACCGCTCGTTGCCGCTGACGACGGGGATGCGTACGCAGCCGCGGCAGATCACCGGGGGAAGGGGAATGTGGGGTACACGTACCCCGGACCCCAGAAGGGCTGGTAGCCGTAGTAGCCGTACACGTTGCTGTAGTAATCCGGTTCGTCGGTCAGGTCGGGATCGTAGACGGGCGCCTGGGCGACTCGTTCGCGGGACTGGTCGATGAAGACCTGGTCGTCGGTGATGTGCGTGACCGCTTCGACGGGGATGAAAGACTTGGTCTCGCCGAAGCCGAGAAAGCCGCCGTGGGCCACGAGGAGGAATCGGACCTTGCGCTCGGGTTCGTCGACCAGGAGGTCTTCCACCTTCCCGATGTCGTTGCCGTCGGTGTCCGCCACCTTGCGACCTCGGACATCCTCCTCGGGCGTTTCCACGGTCTGCTGGGAATCGCTGAGCTTGCTCAGGATCGGGGTCTTGTCGGCCGTCATCTGTCTGCTCCTCGACTACGGGGGGTCGCGGTCTGACTTCCCTTTGGGGGCAGTGCCCGGTTACCCGCCGACGTGCGATTCACTCGGGGTTCCCGGCGCCGACGGCCTGATCAGCGGCGCCTGCGGCACGCGCTTCAGGAAGTGATCCGAAGGAGCCGAGGGAAGAGGCGTCCGGCATTGCGGCTGGTCAGTGCACGCCACGTGTCCGCGTCGGGCTGAGGTGCTGCCTCGATCGAGTCGACTTGCTCGGTCACTCCGGATGCGGGTGTGAAGCAGTAGTCGCTTCCGTAGAGAAGGCGTTGCGTACCGCATGACGCAGCCAGGGCGGGGACCTGGTGGGGGAAGGGTGTGCCGGCGATGTCGAACCACAGGCGGCTGATCTGTTCGGGAACGGGCGCTGAGGGAGAGGTGTCGGAGGTGGTCGTGCTCGTGGTGCTGGAGGCGAAGACGCTGCGGAACAGTTCCATGCGCTGGGCGAGCAGGGGGAGGGTTCCCCCACCGTGTGTGAAGACCCACGGAATGTCCGGGTACTGCTGAAGGCGGTCGTTGAAGACCAGGTCACTCACCGTGCGGGTGGCGTCGAAGATGAACTCGAGCATGGGCCGCGGCCGGCCCAGGGAGACCGTCTCGTAGTTCGGGGGCGAGGTGGGGTGGACGAACACGGGAGTGCGGCGGCGGTCGAGTTCGGCGAGCAGCGGCCGGTAGCGGGGGTCGCCGAGGTAGGTGCCGTGGGCGTTGGTCTCGATGGTGACGCCGTCGCTGCCGAGTTCGTCCATGGCGTAGGCGAGTTCGTCGAGGGCGGCGTCGGTGTCGGGCAGGGGCAGGGTGGCGAAGTGCCCGAACCGGTCGGGGTTGTCGCGCTTGAGGTCGGCGCCGGCCTCGTTGACGTGCCGGGTGAGTGTGCGGGCGGTCTTGTCGTCGCCGAAGTGGGTGCCGGGTGAGGAGATGGAGAGCAGGGAGGTGGCGATTCGCTGCTGGTCCATGAGTTCGAGGTGGCGGGCCTTCTCCCAGGTGGGCCAGGCGCCCATGCCGTCGGGGCGAAGGTGGCCGGCGTTCTTGGCCTGCTCCACGTAGTGGGGAGTGAGGAAGTGGGCGTGCACGTCCACGAGCGGTGCGCGTGAGTCGTCCATGAGGGGTTCCTTCTAGGAGTTTCAGTCCGACGCCGGGGTGTGGGCGTGGCCGCCGCACCAGATGTGGCGGATGTTGCGGGTGGCACTGATGTCGGTGAGGGGGTCGCCGTCGACGAGGAGCAGGTCGGCCCGCAGTCCCGGGGCGATGGCACCGCGGTCTCGCAGACCGAAGTGGAGGGCGGGAGCGGCGGTGGCTGCGCGCAGCACCTCGGCCGTCGTCAGACCGGCGGCAACCAGAAGCTCCAGCTCGTGATGCAGACTGCGGCCGTGCGGGACCTGGGCAGGCGCGCCGGGCTGGGTGTTGGCGTCGGTACCGGCGAGGACCGGCACTCCCGCTCGGTGCAGGGCCGTCACGTTCTGCTCGGCGGTGCGATAGGCCGGTGCGCCGGGCCGGGCCGCCGCGGCCGCTTCCATCATGGTCAAGGTGGGAACGGCGACGCGTCCCGCCGCGGACATCCGAGCGATGTCTTCCTGAGCGATGGCCCGGTCGAGCGGGATGTGGGTGACAACGTCGGCGCCCGCGTCGAGCGCCATGGTGTACGCGCCGGCGGTGGCGGCATGGGCGACGGTGAGTCTGCCGTGTGTGTGCGCGGCGGCGACCAGCGCGTTCATCGTCTGCTGGTCCGGCCCTCCCGCGCCCGGCTCCTCAGCGACGATTTTGATGTAGTCGACGCCCGCGGACACCTGTGCGGCGACGAATTCGGCGGCCTGCTGGGGTGAACGGACGATGGCGTCGGCGGCCATACCCGGGATCCTGGAGTGAGGGCCGCCGCTGCCGATGGCAGGCGTGCCCGCGCTGCGGATGTCGGTCAGACCCGTCACCCGGCGCAGGGAGGCGAGGAGCTGCGGTGGCCAGGTGGCCATGTCCAGTGCGGTGGTGACACCGTACGAGCAAAGCTGCTCGAGGGTGTCACGGCCGTGGAGGTGGACATGGGCGTCGATGAGGCCCGGGAGAAGGATCATGCCGTCGCCGTCGAGGATCTGCGCCCCGGACGTACTGGTCTCCGACGAGAGGACGCCGCCTTCGAGAACCACAGTCCTCGGCTCGGTGAGCTGTCGGCCGTCGAAGACACGAACGCGGACGAGGGCCGTCCTGTCCGGCCGCTGCTCGGGGCCGGAGGGCGAGGGGTGGTTCACCGGGTCTCTCCTGTGGGGTGGGGCGTCGGCCTTGAGTAGAACCTGACCAGCGGTTCACTGCTCGTCTGTCGTCCTGGGACGCGATGCGCGCGTGTCTCAGCCGTTCGGCGGGCGTCACCGTGCAAGGACGAGTGACCGCCCCGGCCGCGAGGCAGGGCAACCTCGGACAGGACGCGGCCGGGGCGGGGTCGGTGGCGGCGGATGCCTGCGTGATTCCGCCGGTCCGGTGGCTGTCCGGGATCACCGGACCGGCGGAAGAACCTACGCCGGCAGGCCGGCCGGCTCGGGGACGGCCACCGGTGCCGCGGTGGCGTCCAGGACGTGCTGGGGAGTCACCCCGGGAGCCGTCTCCACCAGGACGAGCCCCTGGTCGGTGACGTCCAGGACGGCAAGGTCGGTGATGATCCGGTGGACGCAGGCCCGCCCGGTCAGCGGGAGAGTACAGGCCGGAACGATCTTGGGGCTGCCGTCCTTGGCCGTGTGCTCCATGAGAACGATGACCCGTCGGGCTCCGTGGACGAGGTCCATCGCCCCGCCCATGCCCTTGACCATCTTGCCGGGGATCATCCAGTTGGCGAGGTCGCCGTCCGCGGAGACCTGCATGGCACCGAGGATCGCCGTGTCGATATGACCGCCGCGGATCATGCCGAACGACAGCGCGGAGTCGAAGAACGCGGCCCCGGGCAGCACCGTGACGGTCTCCTTCCCCGCGTTGATCAGGTCCGGATCGACGGCGTCGTCGGCCGGGTAGGGGCCGGTACCGAGGATGCCGTTCTCCGACTGGAGGACCACATGCACGCCTTCCAGCACGAAGCCGGGTACGAGCGTGGGCAGACCGATGCCGAGATTGACATAGTCGCCGTCGCTCAGCTCGGCCGCGGCTCGGGCGGCCATCTCGTTGCGGGTCCAGGCCATCAGGCGGCCACCGTCCTCTTCTCTATGTGCTTGTCGGCCGCCTGCTCGGGGGTGAGGGCGATGACGCGCTGGACGAACACGCCCGGCAGGTGAATGTCGTCCGGGCTCAGGACGCCCGGTTCGACCAGTTCCTCGACCTCGGCGATGGTCACGCGGCCCGCCATGGCGGCCAGGGGGTTGAAGTTGCGGGCCGACTTGTCGAAGACGAGATTGCCGTGCCGGTCCCCGCGCGCCGCCCGCACCAGAGCGAAGTCGCAGGTGATGGCCTCCTCCAGGACGTAGTCCAGGCCATGGAAGGTACGGGTCTCCTTGGCCGGCGAGGCGACGGCGACGCCACCGTCCGCATGGTGGCGCCAGGGAATGCCGCCCTCGGCGAGCGGGGTGCCGACACCGGCGGGGGTGTAGAAGGCGGGGATGCCGCAACCGCCGGCCCGCAGGCGTTCCGCGAGGGTGCCCTGCGGGACCAGCTCGACCTCCAGCTCACCGGTGAGGTACTGGCGGGCGAACTCCTTGTTCTCGCCGACGTAGGAGCCGGTGACCCGGGCGATACGTCCGGCACCGAGCAGGACGCCGAGGCCGTGGTCGTCGGTCCCGCAGTTGTTGGAGACCACTCGCAGGGAGGTGGCTCCCCGTATGTACAGGGCGGAGATGAGGGTGCTCGGGATGCCGCACAGGCCGAAGCCGCCGACGGCGAGGGAGGCGCCGTCGCCGATGTCGGCCACGGCGGCGACCGGGGAGGCGGATGTCTTGTCCATGAACGTCCTTCTTGGGTCTGTGCGGGGCGCGAGGAGGCGTCCGGGCCGTGCGGCAGCGGTGGCAGGGCCCGGACGCCTCGGCGGTGGTCCCCGACCCTTCCCGCCCAGAGCCCCACAACAAACAGACCCCCCAGCGGTCCCTTTTCCCCCACGGGTTGTCTCCCCCCCCTTTGTTCTGGCGTCCCCCCCCCCCTGGCAGACGCGGGGGGGGACAG
>NZ_JBHJRX010000027.1:9790-16480 GCF_042268605.1 Streptomyces sp. NPDC056296
TTTTCCCTCGACTTCCTTTTGGGTGTTTGGGTGGGAGGGGGGGAGAGTCTGGGGCGGGGGGGGGGGGGGGGGGGGCCCCGAACCCCTCGGCGGGGCTCCCGGCTCTGGAAAGCCGGGACCACGACGGCGGACGGACCGTGCGGTGGTCCGTGCGCCGCAGTGGGTGGTCGCACCCCGTGTGGTGCGGGCGCCTACTGTCCGGTGACGGACGTGAGGGGGGCCGGCGCGGGAGTGCGGTCGGCGGTGGCCGCGGGCTGCTGGAGCTGTTCGCGCAACTGCCCGACCAGGTCGCGCAGTCCCGGCCCGTCGGTGGCGGCGCCGAACAGGTAGAAGTCGGGCCGGACCACGGCAGCGGCATGACCGTGTTCCCGCATGTGGGGCAGATAGCCGCCGGTGGTGTCGAGATAGCCGTCCACGGGGGCGTCGTGCTCGTACAGCGCGACGAGCCTCGCACCGATGCCGCTCAGGAAGGCCCGGTCCGTGGCGTCGAGGGCGTCGAGCGGCGTCGCGCCGTCGGTCAGGATCGCGAAGCCGCCGCCGATGAGGTCGTCCAGCAGGGCGGTACGTCCCTGGTGGGTGACCTGGTACTGCGGGGCCAGGTGACCGACGTTCGGTGCACGCGTGCCGTCGGGGCCGCGTTGCAGGACGCCGTCGCCCAGGACCGGTGGCGGGGTGGGCGGCAACGCGGTCCGGGGATCGCCGCCGGCGGCGATCATGCGGGCGTCGCGGGCCGCGGCGTCGTCGGGGTCGAGGACGCAGATGACCTGTCCCAGTGCCATCGACATGCCGATGGCGTGCTGGACGTGCTCGCTGCGTTCCGAGGTGTAGGTGTCCAGCAGGTCGGGGGCGGCCCGGCCGTCGAGGACGAGGTCCAGTTTCCAGGCGAGGTTGATCGCGTCGCGCATCCCGGAGCACATGCCCTGCCCGGCGAACGGCGGCATCTGGTGCGCCGCGTCACCGGCGAGGATGAGCCGGCCCTCGCGCCAGCGGTCCACCCAGCGGGCCTGGAAGGTGTAGACGGTGTGCCGCTCGATGGTCGTGTTCTCCGGCGTGCGTCCCCAGGGCTCCAACAGGCGCCAGGCGGCCTCGAGGGTGTTGAGTTCCTCGATGCTCTCGTGCGGCAGCCGCAGGAACTCCCAGCGACGCCGGCCCGGGCCGCCGGAGACGATCGTGGTGGGCCGCTCCGGGTCGCACAGCTGCCAGTTCATCGGGGACCACTCGGCCTGCTCGTGCGGCTGGGTGTCGACGATCAGCCAGTCGTAGAAGAAGCCGAGGTCGGTGACGGAGGTGGCCATGCCGGAGCGGACGAAGCTGTTCGCCCCGTCGGCGCCGATGACGTAGCGGGCACGGACCTCACCGGCGCCGTCGGTGCCGTTCGTGGTCAACCTGACGGTCTCGTCGCCGGGTTGCAGGTCGGTGACCTCACAGCCGCGGCGCACGGTGACCGTCGGCTGACTCTCGGCGGCCTTGGCGAGGACGGCCTCCAGCTGCGGCTGGCAGAAGAAGCTGGCGGTGGGCCAGCCGGAGAGGCCGTTGCCGGACCAGTCGATGCGTACCAGTGGCTCACCTGCGGCGTTGCGCCACTCGTAGTGGTCGGGCACCGGGTCGGTGACCGCGCGTACCTCCTCCGCAACGCCCGCGGCCTGGAAGATACGGCCGATCTCGTGGTCGAAGTGCACAGCGCGGGGCAGGTCGTAGGGGCTGGGCCAGCGCTCCAGCGCGACGACGTCGTGGCCGGCCCGGCCCAGCAGCAGGGACAGCATCTGGCCGACGGGGCCGAATCCGACGATCGCGACGTCGTACACCTTCGAAGAGCTTCTGCTCACGGCTCTACCTCGTCTCACTGTGGGTGCCGGTCATCAGGGCGGCGAGATCCTCGGGGGCGAGGAAGGACGGCGGGGGCGGCGGCCCCCAGTTGAACAGGCCCTTGGCACCCTCCAGGACCTCCGGCGTCCACAGCTGGTCGTCGACGATGCAGTCCATGTCGGAGTAGTACTCGCTGAAGTTGCCGGCCGGGTCCTTGAGGTACCAGAAGAAGTTCGATCCCGCGTGGTGGCGGCCCAGGCCCCAGATGTGGCGCTCGGGGTTGTCCTCCAGCATCGCGGCGGCGCCGCGGCCGACCTCGTCGATGTCGTCGACCTGCCAGGAGGAATGGTGCAGGAAGGCGACCGGCGCGGCCAGGACCAGGATGTTGTGGTGGTCGGTGGAGCAGCGCAGGAACGCCCCGTGGTCCTTGATGTAGTCGGACGCCTTGAAGCCGAGACCGTCACGGAAGAACGCGGTCGTGGCGTCGAAGTCGGTCGTGCCGATCACGGCGTGGCCCAGCTTGCGGGGCCGCACCCGGTCGGTGCGCAGAATGCCGGGGGCTCGCATGCCGACTCGGTCGAGGCGGCCGGGGCCGTTGTATACGGTAGCCGCGACCAGGTCCTGGACCAGGCGGGGGGCGACCTCCAGGACGGCGCGTACGGCGGTGGCCTTGTCGTACGCCGTGAGCGTCCCGCTTTCGACGACGCTCTCGATGCCGAGCCGCTTCAGGCGGGAGGCGGCGGCCGCGAGGTCGTCGGGGGTGTCGACGCCGACGCGGACCTCCACCAGGCGGCGGGTCGGCGCGTGGACGACGCGCAGCTGGCGTCCGCCGTCCTGGGTGGTGAACCAGCCGTCGGTGTCCGGAGAAAGACCGAAGTCGGTGTAGTAGGCGGCGGTCTCGGCGACGTTGGGGACCCCCATGGTGATGGAGGTCAGACGGTGCAGTGCCATGGGGGACTCCTTGACTCCTTTGTCCGTCGGTCCGGCCGGTCAGGCGACGAAGGTCTGACGCAGTTCGCCGATGCCCTCGACGGTGGTGACGAGTTCGTCACCGGCCGCGAGGAAGCGCTGCGGGTCGCGGCCGAGGCCGACGCCGGCCGGGGTGCCGGTGAAGATCACGTCGCCGGGCAGCAGGGGCAGCACGGCGGAGAGTCCGGCGATCAGCGCCGGCACGGAGAAGATCAGGTCCCGGGTGCGGCCCTTCTGGACCTCCTCGCCGTTGATCACACAGCGCAGTTCGAGGTCGTCGGGGTTGTCGAACTCGTCCGGCGTCACGAGCCACGGCCCGATCGGGGCGAAGCCGGGGTAGGACTTGCCCAGGCTGAACTGCGGCGCGGGACCGGCCAGCTGCACCACACGTTCGGAGATGTCCTGACCCACGGCCAGGCCGGCGATGTACTTCCAGGCGTCCGCCTCGGACACCGCTTCGGCCCGCTGTCCGATGACGGCGACCAGTTCGACCTCCCAGTCGGTTTTCCCACCGGCGGGCAGTTTCACCTCGGTGACCGGCCCGCTGATGCTGGTCACGAACTTGGTGAACACCGGCGGGAGCCCCTCGGGGGCGACGAACCCGGACTCGGAGGCGTGGTCCCGATAGTTGAGGCCGATCGCCAGCGTCTGCCGCGGCGCGGGAACGGGCGAGCCCAGCTCGGCCGGCTCGAACGGCTCACCGGTCGGCAGGTCGGCGCAGGACGCCCAGACCTTGAACTCCGCCCACCGCTCGTAGACGGCCTGCGGCTCCGCGGAGAAGAGGCCGCGACTGGCACGCTCGACATCGACGGCCTTGCCGTCGACAAGGAGGGCCAGACGGCCGGAGAGGTTGGCGATACGCATGATGTGACTCCAGGAAGCTACGGATAGGAGCGAGTTCCCGCAGCGGCACTGTGAAGTGGCCGCGCCGGGAAGTGCTCACCAGCCGACGGGAGCGACGGATCCGCCAGCGACAACGGACCCTTGCCCCCACCCGCTATTCAGCATGATGATTACTCTGATGTTGCGCTCACGTGAACCGCACCGTCAAGACCTATCGGCAAAATGAACATGATGAATATGGCGATCAATGAGGAGCTGCTTGTGACTGCCACCCCGTACCGTGCGGGGCGCCCGGGCGCCGAAGTGCCGGGCCCCGAGGATGCCGACAGCCGTGCCGACCTGCGTAGAAGCGCCGCGGCCGGCCCCGCCAGGCCGCGGGCCGCGGCCCGGGGCGACGGAGCTGGGCGGCAGACGGTCTCCGGACGGGCCGAGCGCGCCGCCGACCGGGTGGCCGCGCTGATCGAGACCGTGGCGCCGGGCGCACGCCTGGGCACCAAGGAGGAGCTGCGCACCCTGTGCGAGGTGTCCGTGGGCACCTTCAACGAGGCGCTGCGCCTGCTCCAGGCCCGCGGGCTGGTCACTGTCAAGCCCGGACCGGGCGGCGGCCTCTTCAGCGCCGAGCAGCCCCCCATGGTCCGCCTCGGCAACTCGGTGCTGGCCCTGGACGCACAGCAGGACGACGTCGCCAACGCCGTCCGCATCCGCGACGCCCTCGACCCGCTGCTGATCGAGGACGCCCTCTGGCACGCCTCACCGGCCGACATCGCCGGCCTGCGCCGGCACATCAGCGCCATGGAGGAGGCGGTCGCCGCAGCCGATCCGGTCGCCTTCGTCCACGCCAACTGGCGGCTGCATGCGGCGATCGCCGCGATCAGCCCGAACACTCTGCTCAGCTCGCTCTACACCAGCCTGCTGGACCTGATCGAGTCGCACACCCTGTCCGTTCTGCCGACCAGTGAGCAGCCGCTGGGCGAGTACATCGCGCACCGGCACGAACTGCATCGCGACCTCGTCGACGCCGTGGACCGACGCGACCGCGAGCAGGCGCTGCGGCTCATCCACGAGCACAACACCAGCCTCCAGGCCGCCGCGAACGCTCAGCAGTCCGGCTGACCAGTGCGTTCACAGTGCGCGGGGGACCTGGCTCGTGGGGCCAGGCCCCGTTTCCGCGCCGTCCCTCGTTCAGGGTATTGACACCCGTCGCCGCACCCCTCAGCATCGCAGCCAGTTCACGGCAGCGCCCTTCGGCGTCCGGTGGCCCACTGCCACCGGCTCCCGTCTTCGGGATGACGCCGTGGAATCTCGCCGAAGGCGACGCCCAGCGACGCTTCACCGACGGCATGTGCCGCCCCCGCGCCGTCAGGCGCGGCCGGGGACACCGAGCCCGCGATCCCGACAGCGTCGCCCGTCACACTTCTCATCCGTGCCGGGTTGTGCGGCAGCCTCTGTGCACCAGCACAGCGTCTGCACCGTTCCGCCCCTCGGCAGCACGTTCCCGCCGACGGCGGCCCGCGTCACATGCTTGCCGGGTCCCTTCCTCGCGGACGCCCCGCGCACCGGCGTGCACACCACTCGTGCAGCCCCTGCTTGAGGAGTACGGACATGAACACCACCCCGGGCACGGCCGGATTCACGGCCCGCCCCCGCACGGCCGTGGCCCTCGGCCTGGTCATCCTGTGCATCGAGGGCTACGACCTCTTCATCCTCGGTGCGGTCGGCCCCTCTCTCCTGGCCCACCCCGACTGGGACGTCACCAAGTCGACCCTGGGCCTGCTCGGGAGCCTCACCGCCCTCGGTATGCCGCTGGGGTCCATCGCCGCCGGCTGGGCGGGAGACCTCTGGGGACGCCGCCTGCCGATGGTCATCAGCCTGGCCTGGCTTTCCCTGTGGATGCTCCTGAGTGCCGTCGCCGGCAGCCTGGAGCTCTTCGCCGCGACCCGTTTCGCCACCGGCATCGGGCTCGGCGCTCTCATCCCCCTCGTCACGGCCTACGTCAGCGAGTCGGCGACACCCGCCCGGCGCTCGCTCCAGGTGGGCACCGCACTGACCGGCGTGGCCATCGGCGGCATCGCCACCGGCATCCTCGGCCGGGCGCTGCTGCCGGCCTGGGACTTCCGCAGCCTCTTCCTCTTCGGCGTGCTGCCGCTCGTCCTCGTCCCCATCGTGTGGCGCCTGGTGCCCGCCAAGGCCGAGGACGCCCCTGAGCCGGAAGCCGCAGCAACCACTCCGGAGCTGTCGGACGAGGGCCGGGGCGTGTCCGCCAACCGGCTGGGACAGCTGCTCACCCCGCAGTACCGCAGAGCGACGCTGCTCTTCTGGGCCGCGACCTTCACCGGTCTCGTTCTCGTCTACGGTGCCGGAACCTGGCTGCCGACGCTGATGGTCAAGGCCGGTTACGACCTGAGCTCGTCCCTGGAGTTCGCCATCGCCTTCAACGCCGGAGCCGTCATCGGCACGATCGGAGCCGCGGTGATCGCCGACCGCGGCTTCCTCAAGGCCGCCACCGTGACCAGCTTCGTCCTCGCTGCCGTCGCCATGATCACCCTCAGCACGCCCCAGTCCCGGCCCGTGCTGCTGATCGCCTCGGCCGTCGCCGGTCTCGGCGCGCTCGGCACCCAGAATCTGGTCAACATCTTCGTCGCCCGCTCCTACCCCGCCCACCTGCGCGGAACAGGACTCGGCTTCAGCCTCGGCGTCGGCCGTATCGGCGCCATCGTCGGCCCCAGCTACCTGGCCGTCGTCACAGTGATGATCAGTTCGCCCAAGGCCGGCTTCTACGCCTTCGTGATCCCCGCCCTCCTCGGTGCCGCGCTTACAGCGATGTTCGCCGGCACCCGCCGCGAGCGGGTGGCCGAACCCGCCGCCAAGGACCCGGCCGCCGCGACCGGTTAGCACATCGCCGTTCGGCGACCACACCCATCACCGCCAGGTAGGTCCGGGGGGGGCACGGGGGTGGCCAGAACCGGCCACGCCCCCCCCTGGAGACGCCACGCCCCCCCCCGCCCCCCCCCCCCCCCCCCGCACACCATTTGCAACCCTTCTTCTCCTTCCCCTGCTCTCCGTTCCCCCAGC
>NZ_JBHJRX010000027.1:16490-58748 GCF_042268605.1 Streptomyces sp. NPDC056296
CAAAGCCCCTTCCCGCCGGGACGGGTTGGCACGTCGTTTTTGGGCAACCCCCCCCCCCCCCGCGGGGGGGGTCGGGGCACCCCGGGGCCCCCCCCGGACCTAGCCACGCCCTCATCGGGAGCCGCCATGCACTCACGCGCACCACTCCACACGCTACGCACATCGTTGACAGCCCTGCTCCTCCTGCCTCTGCTCGCCGTCACTCCGGCGTCGAACGCCGCCCCACCCGGCGACACGGTCGCCACCGCCTCCGGCCGGCTCCAGGGCACCAGCCCGGACGCAGACGGAGTGAGGGCCTTCAAGGGCATCCCGTACGCGGCTCCGCCGGTCGGGCCGCTGCGCTGGCAGCCGCCACAGCCGGCCCAGCGCTGGAAAGGCACCCGCCAGGCCACCGAGTACGGACCCGCCTGTTACGGCAGCAGAGCCCACGGGGCGGCTCCCCCACCCATGAGCGAGGACTGCCTCTCACTCAACGTGTGGACGCCGGCCCGCCAGGGCAAGCCCAAGCCCGTCATGGTCTGGCTGCACGGCGGCGGCTTCCAGTTCGGCTGCGGCTGCGACCCCAAGTACGACGGGTCCGCCCTCGCCGCCCGGGACGTGGTCGTCGTCACCCTCAACTACCGGCTCGGTGCCTTCGGCTTCCTGGCCCGTACCGACCTCGATGAGGAAGCCGGCAGCTCCGGCGGCTACGGACTGCAGGACCAGATCGCGGCGCTGCACTGGGTCCAGCAGAACATCCGCGCCTTCGGCGGCGATCCCCGCAACGTCACCCTGTTCGGCGAATCCGCCGGCGCGCACTCCGTCGGCATGCTGATGGCCTCACCCCGCACGCACGGTCTCTTCGCCAAGGCCATCGCGCAGAGCGGCGCCTTCTGGGACAGCCAGCGCGGCTCCCTCCCGACCCACACCGAAGCCGTCGAGCAGGGCGCGTCCCTGTCATCCCGGCTCGACGCGCCCACCCTCGCCGACCTGCGAGGGGTCCCCGCCGACCGACTGAACGCGGCCACCACCGCCCCCGGTACGACGCCCTTCGGCCCGAACATCGACGGACGGGTCCTGACCGACACACCGGCAGCGGTCTTCGCGCGCGGCGCACAGCGCGACGTCCCCCTCCTCGCCGGATACACGAGCGCCGAGAACTACCCCCTCTTCAACCCCCTCGCTCTACCGCACGCCACCCCGGAGGAGTTCTACGCCGCTGCCAGCGGACTGTTCGGAACACGGCGCATGGACGAGTTCAGACAGCTGTATCCCGCCGCCTCCCCCACCCAGGCCAAGGCGTCCGCCGAGCAGTTGATCGGCGACATGGTCATCACCCAGCAGACCTGGGACATGCTCGTCCTGCACCAACGCACCCGAAACCCTGCTGCCTACGGGTACACGTTCACCTACACCTCTCCTTACTCCCCGGTGCCGGCCCACGTCGCCGATGTGCCCTTCGTCTTCGGCAACCTGCTGCCTCAGTTCTTCGCCCCCGGGGCACCTGCCGCGGGCGCGGCGGACCGCGCCTTCGCCGCCAGCGTCATGACCTACTGGACGAACTTCGCCCGCACCGGGGATCCGAACGGTGCCGACCTTCCGGCTTGGCCGCGCTACCGGGGCCCCGGCTCCGCGATTCTGAACCTCGACACCAAGCCCGCGGCAGTCCCCGAAGCAGCCACCGAACGCCTCGCCTTCCTCGCCTCCTTCCGAACCGACGGGCGCTTCCCGGCGACCTGGCGCACCACAGCCCACTGACCCGGCTCCGGGTTCGGTTCACAGGCACACTTCACCGACACGGGCCCTGTGCGTGTCCCCCGATCGGGGGCACGCACAGGGCCCGCTCCGTGTATCAGCGGCTGTCCGGGTCAGACGCCGCGGGCGTCGTATCCGTACTCGTCGTCAACGGACGAGCCGGCCAACGCTGACCTGGGGTCGGCCGGCGCGGGATCGCCCTCGCCGGAGAAGAACCGGCTGACCATCCAGCCCGCCGCGAATCCCGCCGGTACGGACACCAAGCCGGTGGTCGTGAGGGGGAACCAGGCGAAGTCCGCCGCGGGGAACAGAGAACCGGGCGTTCCCGAGACAGCGGGTCCGAAGAGCTGGAGCACCACTGACGACCCCAGCCCGGTATAGACGCTCCACACGAGACCCTCGTGGGTACAGCGCTTCCAGAACAAGGAGTACACCAGCGGCGGCAGGATCGCGGAGGCAGCCACGGTGACCGCGAACTGGGCGAGGAACTGGATGTTCCAGCTCTGGGCCGCCACCGACGCAGCAACTGCCAGCACGCCTACGAGCGGCGTCGCCCAGCGCATGGCCCTCACTTCGCCGTCGAGTCCGGCGCCACCGCTCCGGAACCGCTGCCCGCACAGGTCGTGCACCAGCGCGGCCCCTGCGCTGAGCGCAAGGGCGGCGACCACGGTCAGACTGGTGAGGAAGATGGCGGAGATGGTCATGGCGACGAGCAGCCCGCCGCCCCACTCGTCGGACAGTTTCTCCACGAGCTGCAGCAGCGATGCGGCCGACTGGGGATCGAACCCCTGTCTCGCCCGATCACCGGCAAGGGCGGCGGCGCCCAACCCGAGGACGACGGCCAGTACGCAGAAGGCGCCGACCATGCCGATGGCGTAGGTGACCGAGCGGCGTGCCGCGGCACCGTGCTCGGCAGCCTTCACCCGCATGATCATGTGTGGGGCCACCGCAGCACCGAGAACGACGGTGACCTGCATGGAGATCAGGTCGACACGCTCTGTCAGGCCGGTTCCGCGGAACTGCCCCGGCGCGTAGTAGCTCTCAGGATCGGCGCTGCTCTGCGCCGCGTCGGTGAGCAGCCGGTCCAGGCTCCAGCCGATTTTGGACATCAGGACGAGGGTCAACAGTCCCATGCAGGAGAACAGCACAACGGTCTTGACGGCCTGGAGCATGGTGTTGCCGCGCATGCCGGTCAGCGCGGCGGCGCAGATCATCATGACACCGATGAACACCGTGCACAGTTGCGCCGGTCCTGTTCCGGTCAGGCCGACGAGTGCTGCCGTCGCGCGGCCGGCGGCCGTCAACTGCACCACGGTCAAAGGTATGCAGAAGCTCAGTGTGGCCACCGTCGCCGCCACGCGCACCGCTGTGCGGCCGAACCTGGCGTCCAGGGTGTCTCCGAGTGTGTACCGGCCCATGGTCCGCAGCGGTTGTGCCAGGACGAGCAGCACAGCGAGCGCACCCACGGTGGCGGCCGCCAGGGCCGTGCCGTCATAACCGGCGACTGCCACCAGCCCGGTGGTGGTGAGCAGGGTGAGTACGGAGATCGAATCGCCGGTCAGCGCCAGCGAGTTGCGCCAGGGCTTCAGAGAGTGGCGCGCGCTGTACATGTCCTCGGGACCGTTGGAGTCGGCGCCGAAGAGCAGGCACAGCAGGAGCGTCACGCTCACCACGACCAGAAAGGCCACCAGCGGAGCGGCGTCACCGAACCCGCCGGCCGCCATACGGACGTCGGTCATGGCGTTCATCGGTCACTTCCAGGGCCGCTCTGCGCAGCAGGTACGGTGCTGACCGGTGCCTGAATTCGGCACCTGTCACGGTCGAATCGCCATGCTGTGAAAACCAGTACCAGGCCCTGCACGCCGAAAAGAACCATGCTGAGGGGCAGTTGACCAAGAACGATCTTGGCCGACCAGGACGCCGACAGCATGGGAAGACTCAGGACCACCGCCCAGACGATGAGTTGCATTCGCAGAAAGCGCCGGCCCAGGCGCCACTCGGCCCCGGGCGGCTCCGGCGCGGCTTGTTGTTCAGCACTCGGCCATGGTGGCCGGTGCGTTCTTCGATGAGCGGATTTCATTGACTCTCCTCGAAGGCAGAACGACGTCGTCGCCCCGCGCACGTCAGGGGGCTGGACGGCGCGTCGCCGCCGAGGAGGGGTTGGCCTGCGGCGGTCCGGGGCGGCTGGGGAGAACGGCATGCGCGCGTGCCGTGAGGTGAGGAGCGGACACGGACAATGCCGTTGACTCGAGTCGCGACAACAGCCGCGATTAAGCCATAATCATCATGGTGATTCTGTCCGGTGAGCGCCAGTGCCGCGACAGAATCGTTGCGCTTCCTTCGGCTCGCACGGCCCACGCCGGACCATCAGAGCGCCTGAAAAGCGGCACATACGTTGATTAAGTAGGCTTGTAGCCAGGGTTACGAAATGCCGATCAGGCCGAGAGGACCCGGGATGGCGCCCTTCTCCCCGCATCACCTTGTTGGCATCCCGGCAGACGTTTCCGCCGCCGTGATCGATGCCGAGGAGACTGTGGTCGGTTGGTCCCAGGCCGCCTCGGAGCTACTGGACCGCACAGGCGACGACGTCCTGGGCCGTCCATTCGAGTCCCTGCTCGCCGCCCCGCCGACGGGGCAGATCTCGCGAGGAGCCGCCGCGCCCATGTGGCACGGATCGGGAGAGCCCGTCGATGTCAACTTTCTCGCCGTCCCGCTACAGGGACTGCCGTACCGGCTCGTCCTCATCACCGCCACCGAACTCGCGCACGAGGTGGAACTGGGCACTTCCCTCTACCGCGCGCTCCTGGCACAGGACCAGATCGGATTCGTTGTACGAGACAACGACCTGCTCGTCGTGCAGGCCAACGCCAACGCGTGGAAACACTTCCTGCCGGCCGGAAGCAGCCTCAAGGAGGCGATGAACCCGGAGGACGCCGCCGCTGCGGAAGCCGCACTGCGGACGGTGCTGCGAACCGGCCTACCCCAGGCAGCACACGAGCAGCACGTTCGCTCTCTCACTGAGCCGGACGCCGAGTGGTCGTTGTCCGTGTCCGCCGTACGGCTCACGGACAGGATGAGCAGTCCACTGGGCGTCGCCGTCCTTCTGACCGACGCGACAGCGCAGTGGCTCGCCAACCGGCGGCTTCGCCTGCACCACGCCGCCGCGGTCAACGTCGGGCATTCCCTGGACGTGACGCAGACCGCCGAGGACATAGCCGAGCTACTCGTACCCGACTTCGGCACCATGGCATCCGTCGACCTCGCCGAAGCAGTCCTCGAAGGCGACGAGCCGCCCAAGTCCCACAGCGGAGAAGGTGACCTTCACCTGCGGCGGGCCGCAGTGCGGTCGGCCGGCGGCGCGTGGCCTTCCGCCCTTCTGCAGCCCGGAGACAGGATTCCGCGTCTCCCCACGACACAGGGCATACGCCGGCTTCTGGAAGGGCGGACCGTCATCACCGACCGTGCCGCGCTGGAGCAAGCACTGGCCGACCCGTCCGTCATCCCCCTGATCATTCCGGACAGCGGCCGTTCACTCGCCATAGCGCCGATGGTGGGACGCGGCATGGTGCTGGGCGTCATCGCTGTCTGGCGCACCGAAGGCGTGGCTCCCTTCACCGAAGAGGACGCGGGCCTGCTGTCGGAGATCGCCGCGCACGCCGCGCTCAGCGTGGACAACGCCCGACGCTACCTGCGCGAGCACCGCGCCTCAGTGGTACTTCAGCGACGCCTGCTCCCCAAAGGCTCCATCACGACTACCACCGTGGACACCGCCGGCGTCTACCAGCCCGCCGGCGGGGGAGCCGACATCGGCGGCGACTGGTTCGACGCGATTCCCCTGCCTTCCCTGCGGGTCGCGATGGTCGTCGGCGACGTGACGGGCCACGGCCTGCACTCCGCCGCCACGATGGGACGGCTGCGCACCGCGGTGCAGACGCTGGCAGATCTTGAACTGGCACCCGACGAGATTCTGACCCGCCTCGACGAACTCGTCACACGTCTCGCCGCCGAAGCCGACCCGGAGCACCGCGACATGATCGGCGCCACTTGCCTGCTCGCCGTGTACGACCCGATAACCGAGCAGTGCACCCTGGCCAGCGCCGGACACCCACCCCCGCTCCTTGTGACTCCGAGCGGAGACACCTCTCCGATACCGCTGCGACCCGGGCCTCCCCTCGGCGTGGGCGGGCTGCCGTTCGAAACGGCCACCATCCCTCTGGAGCCGGGCTCCATGCTGGCCCTGTACACGGACGGACTGCTGGGGTACCGGGAAGCCGAGGTCGACGTCGACCAGGCCATCGCGCATCTGGGCGCCCGGCTCGCGGAGTACCAGCTTTCGGGCACGCCCCTGGGCGAAGCCGCCCGCGGCCTGATCAGCCAACAGGCGGCCGCCGCGGATGACACCGCCCTCTTGCTCTCCCGCGTCAAGCCGCTCGAACCGGGTGCCGTCTCCCACTGGGAGTTCCCGGCCGATCCCGCGGCCGTCGCCGAGGCGCGAGCGGCGGTCCAGCGCAAGCTCGGCGACTGGGGGCTGGACGACATCGCGTTCACCACCGAACTCGTCGTCAGCGAACTGGTGACCAATGCCATTCGCTATGCCGGCGGCCCCGTCGGGCTGCGGCTCATCCGTGACGCGGTACTGACCTGCGAGGTCAGCGACCCCAGCAACACCCAGCCTCGGCTCCGCCGCGCCCGTGACACCGACGAGGGAGGCCGAGGGCTCTTTCTCGTCGCTCAATTGAGCCAACGCTGGGGCAGCCGGTACGGAGCGACCGGCAAGACGATCTGGGCCGAGCAGTCGCTCTCCCCATGACCGCAAGTCGCGCGTGCCCCGTCCCGACTGCCGTGGGACTCGATCTCGGTGATCTCGGCCCCGAGGCGGTCGAACCCGTGTCGGGGAGCTCTATGGCACCGGCACGGAGGTCCTCGACAGGTCGTCGAGTTGTTCGCGGGCGGCTTGGACGACGGCGTCGGTGGTGAAGCCGAAGCGCGACAGGAGCTCGGTCATCGGTCCGGAGGCACCGAAATCGTCGATGCCGATGATGGTGCCGCGACGCCCCACGTACCGGTCCCAGCCGAGTGTGGCGCCCAGCTCCACCGCCACGCGGGCGGTGATGGCCGGCGGAAGGACGGCGTCCTGGTACTCCTTCGGCTGTCGCTCGAACAGTTCCCAGGACGGCAGACTGACGACGCGGGCAGCTATGCCTTCGGCGGCGAGCTTGTGGTGGGCCTCAAGAGCCAGGTGGACTTCGCTGCCCGTGGCGATCAGCAGTATGTCCGGGTTCCGGTCGACCGGGTCGGCGAGTACGTAGCCGCCGAGGGCCAGGCCGGAGGCGGGGGCATAGCTCTTCCTGTCCAGCGTGGGGAGTGCCTGGCGCGTCAGTGCCAGGGCGGTGGGGCCGTCGGTGCGGGTGAGGGCGACGCGCCACGCCTCGGTGGCTTCGTTGGCATCTGCCGGTCGGATGGTGACCAGGCCCGGCATGGCACGGAGGGTGGCGAGGTGTTCGATCGGCTGGTGGGTCGGGCCGTCCTCGCCCACGGCGAGGGAGTCGTGGGTGAAGACATGGACGGTGGGCAGGCGCATCAGGGCGGAGAGGCGCAGGGCGCCGCGGGCGAAGTCGGAGAAGACCAGGAAGGTGGACCAGTACGGGCGCAGTCCGCACAGGGCGAGGCCGTTGGTGACGGCGGCAGCAGCGAACTCGCGGACGCCGTAGTGCAGATTGCGGCCTTCGGGGAAGTCGGCCTCACCTGTCAGCTGGGTCTTTGTGGAAGGTGCCAGGTCGGCGGAGCCGCCCAGCAGCCACGGGATGCGGGCGGCTGCCGCGTTCAGCGCCAGCCCTGCCGCGGCGCGGGTGGCCAGTCCCGCCGGATCGGCGGGGAATGAGGGAAGACCGTCATCCCAGCCGTCGGGGAGCGCTCCTTCACGCATCAGGAGGAGTTCCGCGGCACGGTCGGGATGCTCGGCCGCGTACTGTTCGAAGCGGTCCTCCCAGCGCCGCCGCCGAGCGGCGCCGCGTTGAGCGATGCCCGCGGCCATGTGTGTGTAGGCGGTGTCCGGCACCAGGAAGCGGGCGTCCTCGGGCCAGCCGTAGGCGCGCTTCGCGGCGGCCGCCTCGGTGTCGCCGAGGGGTTCGCCGTGGGCGGCGGCGGTGCCCTCCTTGGTGGGGGCGCCGTAACCGATGCGGGTGGTGACGACGATCAGCGTCGGGCGGGCGGCTTCGGTACGGAAACCTTCGAACGCCGTGGTCAGCGCTGTGAGATCGTTGCCGTCGGGTACCTCGATGACGTGCCAGCCGTAGGCGCGGAAGCGGGCGGCCACGTCTTCGGTGAAGGTGAGGTCGGTAGCGCCCTCGATGCTGATCCGGTTGGAGTCGTAGATCCAGCAGAGATTGGACAGGCCCAGGTGGCCGGCCAGGGAGGCCGCTTCGGCGGCGACGCCCTCCATGAGGTCGCCGTCACCGCACAGGGCGTAGGTGTCGTAGTCGAAGAGCTCGCGGTCGTAGCGGGTGGCGAGCCGACGGGCGGCCATCGCCATGCCGACGGCGGTAGCCAGGCCGGTGCCCAGAGGGCCGGTGGTGGCTTCGACGCCTGGAGTGTGCCCGTACTCCGGGTGGCCGGGGCAGCGTGAGTCGGGTTGCCGGAAGTTCTTCAGGTCGTCGAGAGTGACGGCTTCGCGCCCGTCCGGGCCGGTGACCTTGGCCAGGTGCAGGAGCGCGTAGAGCAGGGCGGAGCCGTGTCCTCCCGACAGCACGAAGCGGTCGCGACCCGGCCAGGTGGTGTCGGCGGGGTCGTAGCGCAGGAAGCGGTGCCAGAGGATGTGGGCTGTCGGTGCGAGCCCCATGGGTGCGCCGGGGTGACCGGAGGCCGCTGCCTGGACGGCGTCGATGGCCAGCGTGCGGAGGGTGGTGATGCAGAGCTGGTCAGACACTTCGTGGTCGCTCTCCGGTCGGTGCGGTGGTGGACAGCGCGACGCGTATGTCCCTGGTGAGTTGCTGCCAGGAGTCCTGGAAGCGGGCGACGCCGTCGGTCTCCAGCTCGCCCGCGACGGCGGCGAGATCGATGCCATCGGCGGCAAGGGCGCGAAGCACGTCGCGTGCCTCGTCGTAGCCCGTGCGTACCGTGTCTCCGTGCACTTCACCGTGGTCCAGTACGGCGTCGAGGGTGGCGCGGGGCATGGTGTTCACCGTGTCCGGGGCGACCAGGCCGGTGACGTAGCGGGTGTCCTCGTAGGCGGGGTCCTTCACGCCGGTCGATGCCCACAGCGGGCGTTGCGGCAGGGCGCCTCGCCGGGCCAGGGCGCGCCAGCGGGCGCTGTCCAGCGTCTGTTCGTACAGCTCGTAGGCCAGGCGGGCGTTCGCCAGCGCCGCCTGGCCGCGCAGCGGGTGCCCGATGGGCAGCCGGGCGTCGACCGCCGCGTCCACGCGGGAGACGAAGAACGACGCCACGGAGGCGACGGACGCGAGGTCGCGCCCGGCCGCGGCGGCGCGTTCCAGCCCGGCCAGGTGCGCCTCCATCACCTGCCGGTAGCGCCGCAGGCCGAAGATGAGGGTGACGTTGACGCTGATGCCCTCGGCAAGGGCCTCGGTGACGGCCGCCAGTCCCGCGTCGGTCGCCGGAATCTTGATCATGACGTTGGGACGGTCCACCAGCCACTGCAGGAGCCGGACCTCGTCCAGCGTCCGCGTGGCGTCGTGGGCGAGGTGGGGTGAGACCTCGATGGAGACCATGCCGTTGCCCTCGGTGCCGTGCAGTGGCCTGAGCACGTCCGCGGCGCGGCGCACGTCGGTGCAGGTGAGCTGGCGCAGTGCGGCGTCGGGCGGGACATCCAGGCGGGCCAGAGCGGCGAGTTGGGCGGCGTAGCCGTCGCTGCCGGTGATGGCCTGGTGGAAGATGGTGGGGTTGGTGGTGACTCCCGCTATCAGGCCGCGTTCGGCCAGGTCCGACAGTTCGCCGCTGTCGAGGGCGGCGCGGCTGAGATCGTCGAGCCACACGGACGTGCCGGCCTTGGCGAGGAGCTGGATCGTCTCGTGCTGCGGCGTGGTCAGGGATGCGCTCACTTCGTCTCCTCGTAGGTGCCTATGACGGCGACCTTCTCGGCGGAGGGCGAGTGCTCGTCGAAGCGCTGGTCGAGCCATTCGTCCACGAGGGTGCGCGCCAGCTCCAGGCCGATGACGCGCTGGCCGAAGCAGAGGACCTGGGCGTTGTTGCTGAGCACCGATCGGCGCACGGAGTAGCTGTCGTGGGCGGTGACGGCGCGGACGCCCGGGACCTTGTTGGCGCTGATGGCCACGCCGAGGCCGGTGCCGCAGATCAGCAGGGCGCGGTCGGCGCTGCCCTCGGCGATCAGGCGGGCGGCGTCGACGGCGACGTGGGGGTAGGCGGTGTGCTCGCCGGTGCCGACACCCACGTCCGTGATCCCGGCGACCCGGGGGTCGGCGGCGAGGTCGCTCTTGAGGGCTTCCTTGTAGTCCCGTCCGGCGTCGTCGCTGCCCAGGACCAGGCGGAGTGGGGACCGGAGTGTCGGCGTGGTCGTCATGTCGTTCATGGTTGTTCCTCAGTCGTTCGGGAGGTCGGCCACGGCAGCGAGCACCATGGCGAGGGACACGGCGCCGGGGTCCGGCGTGCCGAGGCTGCGCTCGGCCAGCGGGCGGGCTCGGCCGAGCCGGGGGCGCAGGGATGCGGTGGACTCGGCGGCGGTCCGTGCGTCCGCGGCCGCGTCGGCGAAGGCCCGGGACACCGGGTGGCCGGAGGTGATGCGCTCGGTGAACGAGGCGACGAACGGCTGCAGGGCGTCTACGAGGGTCTTGTCGCCCGGCTGCGCCCCGCCGAGTGAGGTGACGGCGGTCAGCGCGGCCTCGGCCGAGGCCGCCAGCTCCTTCGGTTCCGGGGCCCGGTCGGCGGGCAGCGCGGCGCCGAGCGCACGCAGGGCCGCACCCCAGAGGGCTCCGGAGGTGCCGCCCGCCTCCGCCGCCCATGCGTCGCCGGCGGCGGCGAGCAGCGCATCCGGGGCCGCCTGTCGGCTGTGCGCCAGTTCGGCGGCGGCGAGGGTCGCTGCCACGCCCTTGCACATGCCGCGCCCGTGGTCGCCGTCGCCGGCGACCGCGTCGAGGCGGCCCAGGAGTTGCTCCTGCTCGTGCAGGACGGTGTGGGCGGAGCGCAGCGCCCGTACGGCGGCGTCCGCGGCGTCCACGGCGCCGCCGGTGGCGATGGGGAGGGTGGGGGCTGCGGAGGCACGGCGGACGGTGCGGGGGCTACGTGCCTTCGGGGCCGGTTCCTCCTGCAGCACCGAGCCTCGGCGGTACGCAGGGGTGTCGGCGGGCGCGAGCCACAGGCGCTCCAGCTCGTCGTCGAGCCACGTGACGCTCAGCGAGCAGCCCGCCATGTCGAGGCTGGTGACCAGTTCACCGACCTCGGGGCGCACGAGTTCCAGTCCGGCCTCGGCCAGCAGGCGTGAGACGTCGGCCCACAGGAGGTACAGCTCCTCGTGCTTGGTGGCGCCGAGGCCGTTGAGCAGGACGGCCGCACGAGGGCCCGTGCTCGCCGGGCGTTCGGCCAGCACACCCTCGACAAGGGTGCGGGCCAGGTCTTCGGCCGTCGTCAACTCGTCCTCGCTCACCCCTGGTTCTCCGTGGATGCCGAGGCCCAGAGCGAGCGTGCCCTCCGGAAGCGTGAACAGGGGTTCACGCTGTCCGGGCAGAGTGCAGCCGGCGAAGGCGACGCCGAGGGTGCGGGTTCGGGCGTTGGCGTGTTCGGCGACGCGGACGACCTCGTCGAGAGGGGCGCCCTCCTCGGCGGCTGCCGCGGCGGTCTTGAAGACCACGAAAGCACCCGCGATGCCGCGCCGCCTCGCCGCCTCCGCGGCCGGGGCGGAGGCGATGTCGTCGGTGACGGCGAGGCACTGGGCCGGGATGCCCTCGGCCGTCAGCCGCTGCGCCGCCAGGCCGAAGTTCATCACGTCACCGGCGTAGTTGCCGAAGAGGAAGAGGACCCCACCACCCGCGTCGGCCGAGACGGCCACGGAGTGGGCCTGGGCGGCGGAGGGGGAGGTGAAGACGTTGCCGATCACCGAGGCGTCGGCGAAGCCGGGACCGACCACCCCGCAGAACGCGGGATAGTGGCCGCTGCCGCCACCGGTCAGGACGGCGACCTTGCCGGGACGCGGGCGTGTGGCTCGTACGACGCCACCGGGAACGGCGGAGACGTACTCGGGGTGCGCGGCGGCGAAGCCGGCGGCCATGTCGTCGGCGAAGCGGGCGGGGTTGTTGAACAGACGGGTCATCGGGGGCTCCTGAAGGTGCGCGGGCCGGATGCCATCACGAGACTCCCCCGGAATCCGTCCGGGAGGTCTCCCCGCGCGCCGCGTTGCCGGACCATGCCTCGCGAGCGGTGGACAGGGCGCGGCGGTAGTCGGAGTATCCGTGGGCGTAGAACTCGATCGCGGCGGGGTCGGCGGTGACGGTGCGGCGGTGGACGCGCCACCGGTCGGCGTCGACGGGCTCGCCCAAGGCTTCCCAGGCGACCTGGGCGGCGCCGCGGATACCGGTGGCGTCGTCGCAGACGTGCAGGTCGGTGCCGAGAACCCCGGCGAAGATGCGGACCCACTCGCCGGAGCGGGCCCCGCCTCCGCAGGCGGTGACGGCTCCGCTGACGCCGAGCGTTTCCATGCAGTGCCGGGCCGAGTAGGCGACGGCCTCGCACAGGGCACGGACGAGGTCGGCGCGGGAGGTGAGCGGGGACAGGCCGTCCAGGCGACCGCGGGCGCGCGGATCGACGAACGGGGCGCGCTCCCCGCCGGCGGACAGGAACGGCAGCGCGGTGACCCCGCCCGCGCCCAGCGGCGAGGTGGCCAGCAGGGCGTCGAGTTCGGCGATCCGCACGCCCAGCAGCCTCAGCAGCCAGTCGAGCCCCGCGGTGCCGGTCATGGCGGGCATGACGCGCAGATAGCGCCGCTCGTAGGGGGTGGCGAGCAGCATCCCCGCGGGCTCCTCCCCGACACCCGCGGTGGGATCGTCGGTGAGGACCTGGCTCGCCAGCGTGGTCCCGATGATCAGATTGCCGTCTCCCGGCTCGGCGAGTCCGGAGCCGAAGCCGCACGCGGGGATGTCGAACGGGCCGGCGGAGACGGGCAGTCCCGCCGGCAGCCCGAGCTGGGAGGCGATCTGAGGCAGTAGCGCGAACAGGGTGCCGGGTGGCGCGGGCTCGGCGAGCAGGCGCCGGTACGGGCCCAGGCCGCAGAGGTCGAGGGCCCGCTCGTCGTACGTACGGGTGGCGACGTCGAGAAATGGCTGGGAGGCGTCGGAGGCGTCAACGGTGATCTCACCGGTGAAGCGCTGGACGATGGCGTCCACGCAGTATCCGGCGACGGCGGCTCGGGCCAGGCGCTCCGGCTCGTGCTTGCTCAAGTAGGCGAGCAGGGGCGCCGCCAATCCCGGGAACATCCCGACGCCGGTGCGCTGATGGACGTGGCGGGTGGTGCCGTCCATCGTCCAGCCCTCCAGGACGGCGGCGGCGCGGCCGTCCATCCAGGAGATCGCGCGGCCGACGCCCCGGCCCTCCGCGTCGCGCAGCCACAGGCCGTCGCCCTGGCCGGTCAGGGCAAGCGCCTCGACGGGCTCGCCGAGCCCACGAGCGTCGGCGACCGCTTCCCGCACCACCGTGACCACGGCGTCGATGACCTCGTCCAGGTCCTGCTCGACGCGGTTGCCCGGAAGCGTGTAGACGGTGCTGCGTGCCTCGTGGGCGGGGGTCGCGTGCCCGTCCCGGCCGATGAGCTGGGCTTTGGTCACGGAGCTCCCGACATCGACTCCGATGATCATTGCGGGGCACCCCCTGGCAGTACTTCGGGGTTGGCGACGAACCTCAGCGGCTCGCCCCGCAGGAAGCGGGCCACCTCTCCGGCGCTGATGGCGGCGGCGCGGTGAGCGGTCTGCCGGGTGGCACCGGCCAGATGCGGGGTGGTGATCACGTTGGGGGCGTGGTGCAGCGGCCAGTCGGCCGGAGGAGGCTCGATGTCGTAGACGTCCAGGGCGAGCGCGCCGAGACGGCCGTCGGCCAGCAGGGCCGGGAGCGGCTCGTAGTCCAGCAGGCCGCCGCGCGCCGAATTGACCAGGACCGCGCCCTCGGGCAGGAGTCGCAGGTTGTCGGCGTTCAGCAGGTGCCGGGTCTCCGGCGTGAGCCGGGCGTGCAGGCTGACCACGCTGCTGCGGCGCAGGAGTTCCTCGAGAGGGACGAGTTCGACCCCGTCGGCGGCGGCCCTGGCCGGGTCGGTGTAGGGGTCGGCGACCAGCACGTGCGAGCCGAAGGCGTTCAGGACGCGTGCCACGATGGAACCGATCGCGCCGTAGCCGACCAGGCCGACCGTCGTCCCGTCGAGTTCGATTCCGGCGTTGTCGTAGGCGTAGTAGTCGCCGCGCCAGACGCCCTTCCTCAGCTCGGCGTCCGAGGCGGGGATGCGGCGCAGCGCCGCGAGCATCAGGCCGATGGCGAACTCGGCAGCCGCGGCGGCGTTGCGGCCGGGGGCGTAGGAGACGACGACCCCGGCCTTCGTGGCGGCGGCGAGGTCCACGTTGACGGGACCACCCCGGCAGACGCCGATCAGCCTCAGCGCAGGCGCCTGCTCGAAGACTTTCGCGGTGAACGGCGCCATCTGCGTGAGGGCGATCTCGGCGTCGCCGAGCGCCTTGAGCACGCCCTCTTCGCTGCCGCTGGCTTCGTCGACACCGCCGACCGGGCCGAAGGGCTCGACCGGCCAGGGCGAGCGCAGGGTGCGGAAGGCGAGATCGGTGCCGGGGGCGGCGTCCCTGAGCGCGTCGACGAACAGTTGCGGGGCGACGAACTCGTCACCCGCTGCGAGGACCGTGGTCATGCCCGGTCACCCTCCCTCAGTCGGCTGAGCAGGTAGCGGCGTACGGCGTCGTGATCGGCGGCGGCGAAGACGGCGGCGGCCAGCGCGTCGGCGGCCGGCGGGTACTGCGGGTTGGGGATGGCCACCACTGTCATCCCCGCGGCGGCGGCGGCCCGCAGTCCGTTGCTGGAGTCCTCGACAGCCAGGCAGCTGTCGGCGGACACGCCCAGCCTCTCGGCGGCGGCCAGGTACACGTCAGGGCTGGGCTTGCCGCGGGCCACTTCTGCGCTGGAGACCGTGACCTTGAAGTGGTGGTCGATGCCATGGTGCACCAGTACCCCGTCGATGACCCGGCGCGGAGCCGAGGAGGCGAGCGCGATCGGCGCGCAGGCGGCGGCGTCGGCCACCATGGCACGGGCCCCGGTCAGCAGGTCGATACGCCCCTCCTCCAGGGCCCGGACCATGCCGTCGACGACGGCACGTTCGGTGGCCTCGGAGCTGTCGCCGCCACCGGCGAACCCGGTCAGGAAGGCGGCCCACTCCGGGGCGCTCATGCCCTGGCAGCGTTTCGTCTGCTCGGGGCCCCACTGTGCGCCACGCTCAGCCGCGAACGCGGCCCAGAACTCCTCCCACAGGTGCTCGCTCTCCACGAGCACGCCATCCATGTCGAACACCACTGCTTCGGCCACTGCCGACACTCCTAACATCGCGGTCCGCTCAAATTAACATTGACGACGTTACTTGTCACGGGAACATGTGAGGAAAGAGCACTGCGAATGAAGTGGGACCGGCTCGTACGGGGCAGGATGGACACATGACACCCCAGGGACCACGCGCCAACCGCCAGCAGCGACAGAGGCAGATCGTCGACCACGTCCTCGACCGCGGCGACGCGAGCGCTGCCGAGTTGAGCGAACTCACCGGCGTCAGCCTGATGACCATCCACCGGGACATCGCCGAACTGGCCGAGCGGGGCATACTGCGCAGGTATCACGGCGGTGTTTCCGCGCAGCCGTCGACGGTCTTCGAGTCCAGCTCCGACTACCGGCTGCACGCGCACACGGAGGCGAAGAACGCCCTGGCCAAGGAGGCCCTTTCGTTCGTCGCGCCGGGCATGTCGCTGATGCTCGACGACTCGACCAGCGCCCTGGCCCTGGCCCGGCTGCTGCCCCAGGTGGGACCGCTGACCGTGGTCACCAACTACCGACTGATCACGGAGGAGCTGCGGGACGCGGAGGACATCCGGCTGATGTGCGTCGGCGGGGAGTACTCCCGAACGCACGACTCCTGGATCGGCCTGCCCGCACTGGAGATGATCGCCGGCTTCTCGGTGGACCTCACCGTGCTGTCCACCTCGGCGATGACCGCCAACATGACCTACCACCAGGAACAGGAGATGGTCGCGGTCAAACGGGGCATGCGGGAGGCCGGCGCGCGCAGCGTCCTCCTGATGGACAACAGCAAGGTCGGCCGCAGCGCCCTGCATCGCCTCGCCGGTGTCGACTCCTTCGACCACGTCCTGCTGACCGGCCCTGTGGAGGAAGAGCTGCTGTCCGCCATGGGCAAGCTGACCGACGTGCGACTCGTCGACAGGGCCTGACCGGGACCGCAGAACAACATTTGGCAAGTGAATTCTAACTAGACTCTTGATATTTCGATCGGCGGAGGTCGACTCTGTAGGTGCGACGAGGTTCACCCCGAGCCTCAACGGCGGCCCTCACGGCCGTCGGGACACCGATGCAAGGAGGCACCCGTGGGTAACCCTCGACAACGGCATGCGCAGGAGCGCCCGATGCCAGTAGCCACGCCGAAGATCGATGTGGCCCGACCGGGCGCCACACCAGGGGAGGCGCAGTGAGCACGCCCGGAGTCGCGCCCAAGAGACCATCGGCCCAGGCTGCACGGTCACGGGAGAACACCCTCGTCACCATCATGTTCTTCGCGGCGGGCATCGCGTTCCTCGACCGGTTCGGCATCGCCTACGCCTTCCCGTACATCGGACCCGACCTGCAGCTGGACAACACACAGCTCGGTTGGACGATGTCGATCACCGCCCTGTGCTGGGCGGTCTCCAGCATCGTGTTCTCGCTGTTCTCCGACCGCCTGCTGGGCGGTCGCAAGAAGACGATCATCGTGACCAGCCTGGTGCTGTTCTCGCTGGCCGCCGGCGCCGTCGGTCTGGCACAGAACTTCACCCAACTGCTCGTCATACGCGGAATCATCGGAGCCCTCGAGGGTCCCGTACTCCCCCTGATCCAGTCCGCGGTCGCGGCGGCCTCCTCGGAGCACCGGCGCGGGCGGAATCTCGGCATAGTGATCGCCGGAACGGCGATCATCGGTAGTGCCCTGCCTCCGATCCTCGTCGTGTCGCTTTCGGAGTCCCTCGGCTGGCGTGCCGTGTTCCCCCTGAGCGCCGCGCCCGGGCTCGTCATCGCACTACTCGTCGCGATCTTCATGAAGGAGTCCCGCAGTACTGCGGACGCGCCCGAGAAGCCGGCGTGGCGTGACGTGGGGCGCGTGCTGGTGTCCCGCAACGTCCTGCTCTGCGGCGTCGCAGCAGTAGCACTGATCGGTTTCACCCTGGCGTTCACGAGCTTCGCGCCGCTGTACCTCGCGCAGAACAGCGTGCTGTCGTCGGGGACGATCGCGACCGTTCTGAGCCTGTTCGGCCTCGGCGGCGCCCTCGGATGCGTCATCGCTCCGTCGTGGTCCGACCGGCTCGGCCGCAAGCCGGTGTTCCTGCTGGCCTCCCTCTGCACCGCGCTGGTGCCGATCGCGATTCTCCTGCTGCACGACCACGCCGTCCCACTGCTGTTCAGCGTCCTTCTGCAGCTGCTCGCGGCCGGCGCGTTGGTCATCGCCGTGTACGCCATCCCTGGCGAGTCGGTCCCCGCGCCACTGGCAGCGACAACCTTCGCCGTGCTCATCGCCCTGAGCGAGATCCTGGGCGGAGGCCTGGCACCCGCCGTCGCCGGCGCGCTCGCCGACGGCTTCGGACTCAGCGCCGCCATGTGGTTCTGCGCCGGTCTGGGCGGTCTGAGTCTGGTGGCCGGGATGTTCGTCAAGGAGACCCGGCCCCGCCGCACCCGCCCGGACACCGCACAGGAACCCCTGGCCCTGGCAGAGGAAAGCCCTCCGCTCGAGCACCCTGGTCGCACGACCACGACTTGAGCGCTGTTCACACAGACGTACCGACCCGGCAGAACCTGACATCGTCCCGAATCACCGAGCACACCCCGCACAACAGCTCGCTGATCGTTGATTGGAGACCACCACCATGCCAAGACTGGAAGCCGACGAGAGGGCCGGCACGTTCGTGCCGCACGCGTTCGAGGAGCGCACGGTCGACCTCGGCGAGGTGCGCATCAACTATGCCGTGGCCGGTGACCCGGAGCTGCCGGCTCTGCTGCTCATCCCGGGGCAGACCGAGTCATGGTGGGGCTACGAGCGCGCCCTGCCGCTGCTCGCCGAGCACTTCCGGGCCTACGCCGTCGATCTGCGTGGTCAGGGCCGGTCGACGTGGACGCCCGGGCGATACACCCTCGACACCTTCGGCAACGATCTCGTGCGGTTCATCGACCTCGTCATCAAGCGCCCGACGCTCGTGAGCGGTCTCTCGTCGGGTGGTGTCCTGGCCGCTTGGCTGTCGGCCTACGCCAAGCCGGGTCAGGTTCTCGGTGCCGTCTACGAGGACCCGCCGCTGTTCGCGTCGGAAAGCAGCCCTGCCTGCGGTCCGTCCATCCATCAGGCTATGGGCCCGGTCTTCGCCGCGTGGAGCAAGTGGCTCGGGGACCAGTGGTCGATCGGCGACTGGAACGGGATGCAGAAGGCGTTCCCGAGCGAAATCCCGCCGGTGCTGCTGCAGAGCCTGGCCGCCATGGCGGTACCCGACGACGAGAACACGACCGGCGACGGGCCGCCGCAGAACCTTCGGGAGTACGACCCGGAGTGGGGGCGGTCCTTCGTCGCCGGTCGCGTCGCGGCCAACTGCGATCATGCGACCATGCTGGCCAACGTGCGGGTCCCCGTGCTGCTGACCCACCACTTCCACCGCATCGATCCGGACACCGGCCACCTGCTCGGTGCGATCGCCGACGTACAGGTCAAGCGAGCCCGGGAGCTGATCGAGTCGGCGGGGCAGACATTCACCTACCGTTCGTTTCCGGACATGCCGCACTCCATGCACGGCGCCGACCCGGAGCTGTTCGCGAGGACGGTCACCGGCTGGGCCGCGGAGTTGCCCGAGAACTGAGCCCCTCTCCGTCGGGTGACTGCCCGGTTTCACTCCCGCGGTTGACGGGGGTCGATACCGGCCCCCGGGAAGTGACAGGCGACCTGGTGCACCCCCCGGTCGGCGTCGTCACCGGGATCGGTCGTGCCGCAGATGGTGCGCCCTGGGTGGACCGCCGGCCCGAGCGGACAACGGGGGTGGTACCGGCAGCCGGCCGGGGGGTCGTGCGGATCTGCCGGCTCCGCGTCGCCCGTGGCCGCGGGGTCGTCGGCGAGCAGGTCACTGTCGTGCAGCGAGGGCGAGGCAGCGAGCAGGTCCCGGGTGTACGGGTGCTGCGGATCGCCCAGAACCTGCGCCACCGGCCCGGCCTCGACGATCCGGCCGAGGTACATGACCGCGACGACGTCACTGACGTAGCGCACCACCGCGAGATTGTGCGAGATGAAGAGCATCGACAGGTTCAGCCGTCGCTGGAGGTCTTTCACGAGGTTGAGCACCGTGCCCTGCACTGACACGTCGAGCGCCGAGGTGATCTCGTCGGCGATGACCACGTCCGGTCGGCCCGCCAGGGCACGGGCCAGGCCGACCCGTTGACGTTGGCCTCCGGACATCCGGGACGGCCGCAGTCCGCCGAGCGCCGGATCGAGATTCACCAGGCCGAGCAGGCGGGCCACCTCCTCGCGTCGCTCCGACGCGCGCCGGTACGCGTCGCGTGGCATGGCCTCGGCGATCGACTCGCCGACGGTCATGCGCGGGTCGAGTGAGGAGTACGGGTCCTGGAAGACCATCTGCAACGGCCTGTGGCCCTTCGGCAGGCGGCGTACGTCGGCGCCGTCCAGCAGCACCCGGCCGGCGCTGACCGGAGAGAGTCCGACCGCCGCCTTGGCCAGGGACGACTTGCCCGAGCCCGACTCGCCGACCAGCCCGACCACCTGCCCGGGTGGCACGGTCAGGGTGACCCCGTCGACTGCGGTGAGGCCACCGCGGCGGCCGCCGTAGTGGACGCTGAGTTCTTCGAACCGTAGCTCTTTCACACTTCCTCCGGACCGGTGTGTGCTGGGGTGCGCTCACCGGGTGCTTGGGTGCCCGCGGAGACGGCGACCGGGTGCCAGCAGGCCACGTGCCCCGCCCCACCGGTGTCCACCAGGACGGGTTCCTCCGCGCGACAGCGGTCGTCCGCGAACGCGCAGCGTGCCGCGAAGGCGCATCCGGCCGGCATGTCGTCGGGCTGGGGTGGTCGGCCGGGGATGACCGCGAGCGACTGGTCCCGGTCGGCGTCCAGGTCGGGGGTGGCGGCCAGCAACGCTCGTGTGTAGGGGTGCCGGGCCGAGTTCAGCAGCTCGTCGGCCGGCAGGTCCTCGACGACGCGACCGGCGTACATGACCAGGACGCGGTCGCACGTCTGGGCGACGACGGCGATGTCGTGACTGATCAGCAGGATCGCCGCGCCGGTCTCGACACGGACCCGGTGGAGCTGCTTCAGCACCTGCCGCTGGACCGTCACGTCGAGCGCCGTCGTCGGCTCGTCGGCCACGATGAGGCGCGGGTCGCCCATCATGCCCGCGGCGATCATGGCGCGTTGCCTCATACCGCCGGAGAACTCGTGCGGGTACTGCCGGGCACGACGCCCGGGGGCAGGGACACGGACCGTCCGTAGCCGGTCCACGGCGCGCTGGTGTGCCTGCCGCCGGGACAGGCCCTGGTGCTGCTCGGACACCTCGGCGAGCTGGCGTCCGATCCGGCGCGTCGGGTTGAACGAGGTGGCGGGGTCCTGGAACACCATCGCCAGTGACGTGCCCAGCAGTGCGCGAAGTCCACGCTCGGGGCTCTCCAGCAGCGGCACTCCGGTGAACTCCAGCCGGTCGGCGGTCACCTCGCCGGGCGCCTCGATGAGCCGGGACACGGCCAGTGCCGTCAGGCTCTTGCCCGAACCCGACTCGCCGACCACGCCCACGGCCTCCCCGGCTCCCACGGTGAAGCTCACTCCCCGTACCGGCGTGGTCCAACCGGACTCGGCGGGGAACGCCACCCGCAGGTTCCGCACCAGCAGCACCGGCTGTTCCGGAGCGGCGGCTGCGGCCGGTGTCGCCTCGCCGATCGACTTGCCCGCGGTCACCCGGCCAGGCATCGGGACGCGGTGCGACGTCGCACGCATGCCGAGTTGTGCCGCGGCGACCTCGCCGAACAGGTTGAAGGCCAGACCGGCGATCACCACGGCCACTCCGGGTGCGAGGGCCGCCGCCGGGTTGAGGTAGATCCGGTCGAGTCCCTCGCCGAGCAGTCGCCCCCAGTCGTAGCTCGGCGCCTGTACGCCGATCCCGAGGAACGACAGCCCTGCGAAGGACAGCAGTGCCGTCCCCGCGGCGACGGTCGCGTTGACCACCAGCGGCTCGGCGATGTTCGGCAGCACATGGCGAATCAGTAGCCGCACGCGCCCGACCCCCGCTACGCGGGCCGCGGCCACGAAGTCCCGTCCCGTCACGGACGCCGACATCGTGTGGACCAGGCGCGCGAACGCCGGCGCGATGGCGAACCCGATCGCCAGGACCGCGCCCATGGTTCCCACTCCGACGACGACCGCGACGAACAGCGCCAGCAGCAGTCCGGGGACGGCGACCGCGATGTTCACGGCGCCGGTGAGCAGCCGCCCGATCCGCCGGGGCAGTACGGAGGGCGCGGCGCCCAGCAGCGTCCCGAGGACCACGCCGATCAAGGTGGCCGACAGCGCGAGTCCGAGCGACAACCTGGTCGCCACGAGTACCCGGTACAGGATGTCCCGCCCGAGCGCGTCGGTGCCCAGCGGGTGGCCGGCCGACGCGCTCTGGCTGATCGCGGTGCTGTTCACGGCTTCGGCGTTGTCGCTCCACAGGACCGGCGCCAGGACGGCCAGTACGACCAGCAGGGCCAGGAGCACGCCCGCGGCCGCACCGGCGGGTGTCCGTACGACGGCCACCCATGCGGGCCGCCGGCGTCCCGTTTCCCTCTCCATCAGCTCTCCCGGATCGTCGAACGGGGATCGAGCACCGCGAGCAGTACGTCGACCACCAAGGTCACCAGCAGCACCAGCACCCCGTACAGCAGCACGATGCCCTGGACCACCGGATAGTCCCGCTGGAGGATCGAGGAGACCATCGTCGATCCCAGTCCGGGCCAGGCGAACACGTTCTCCACCAGCACCGTCCCGGCCACCATCGCCGTCAGCAGCAGCCCGCCCAGGGTCAGCGTCGCCGTCAGCGCGTTCGGCAGCGCGTGCCTCAGATGAACGAGCCGCGGCGGCAGGCGTTTCGCGCGTGCGGTACGGATGTAGTCCTGGCCGAGCACCGTGAGCATCTCGACCCGCAGGATGCGCGCGAGGACCGCCGCGGGGCCAACGGCCAGCGCCGCCACGGGAAGTACGTACGAAGCCGCGCCGCTTCTTCCGGCCACCGGGAACCACATCAGCTGGACGGCGAAGACGTACACGAGACCGACCGCCAGGAGGAATTCCGGGATCGCGGCCAGGAACACGCTGGTCGAGGTGAAGGCCAGCTCGCCGCCACGCCGTCTGCCACCACGGGTCAGGATCGCCATACCGACTCCGACCGGCAGCGCGACGGCCACGGCCACGCCCAGTGCCAGCACGGCGAGCACGGCCGTCGCGGGGAACCGGTCGGTGATCACCTGCGACACCGGCAGATTGCTGGTGAGCGAGGTTCCGAGATCGCCACCGGCCAGGCCACGCAGGTAGTCCACGTACTGGACAAGGATCGGATCGTTCAGCCCGAGCGCCTCACGGCGCGCGCTCACCAGTTCCTCGGGCGCCGTCATGCCCAGCGCCGCCCGTACCGGGTCGCCCGGCACCAGGTGGATCATCACGAACGCGGCCGTGACCAGTACCCACAGGGAGACCCCGAGATGCACCAGGCGCCGCAGCACGAAGGTCCGCCAGGGGCTCCCCCACATCCGGGTGGCGCCGGCCCGCCACCTCCCGGGGAGTGCGATCGCCGGTGGGCGGGTCCCTGCGTCGGCCGCCGTCGTCGTCGACTCGCTCACTTGTACATCCGGATGGACGCGGGGTCGAGGCCGTCGTCGACGCGGAACTCGGCTCCGGCGCCGAAGGTCGGTTCGACCGTGTTGTAGTACGGCACCGCGTCGATGTCGTCGATGAGGGCCTTCTCCGCCTCCGCCCATTCCGGGCAGCCCTCGGCACCGACCTTGTTGGCCGCCTTCGCGACCGCCGCGCTGTACTTCTGGTTGTCGATGTGCGCGAAGTTCGTCCCGCCGGGGGGCACGGGGCCGGAGACGAACCCGACCACCACGCTCGGGAGGTTGGCCCCCACCGGTGCCATCGAGACGTCCCACTCCCCGGTGTCGAAGAGGGCCGTGTTCAACCCGGGGCTGTCGACGCCCTTCAGCGTCACGTCGACTCCGAGCTCGGCCCAGGTCTTCTGGATCAGCTCAGCCGCGGCCGCCTCGGTGGGACCGAGTTGTGTGGGGTAGAGGACGGTCAGTTTCAGCTTCTGCCCGTCCTTGGCCCGGACGCCGCCCGAGCCGGCCACCCAGCCGGCGGCCTCCAGGGACTTCGCGGCCGCCGCTGTGTCGTGCTCGGGGAGGTTGCCGCTGACGGTGTCGTCGGTGCAGGGCTTCGGATCCACGGTGACCATGCCGGTCGACTTCTTGCCCGTGCCGCCGGTGAGGACCTGGCCGATCTGGTTGAGGTCCAGCGCCTGGGTCAGCGCCCGGCGCACCTCCGAATCCTGCCCCGGACGCCCGTCCGCCTGGTTGTACCAGAGCTGACCGACCGAGATCTGGGTGTCGTCGTGGAACACCTTCTGCGCCAGCAGCCGCTCCTTGTCCGGGCCGTTGACGGCCGCGGCGTTGATCTCGCCGGAGAGCAGCAGGTTGGCGGAGGTCGTCTCGTTCGGGATCACCCGGATCACGACCTTGTCCGGGAGCCCCCGCTGGTCGGGGTCCCAGTCACCGGGACCCCAGGTGATGTCTTTGCGGCGGGTGAGCGTGTAGTGGTCGTTGGGCGCGGACTCGGACATGACGAACATGCCCGTTCCGTCCTTGCCGGCCGTGAGTCGCTTGCGGTCGGTCAGCCCCTTGCCACAGGCGATCGGCAGCGTGCCGAGGTTGCGCAGCAGGAAGGCGTCCGGTGCACCGCTGGTGACCGTCACCGTGCGGGCCGCGTCGTCCGCGGTGGCCTTGGTCCCGGGCTTGACGAACACGTTGAGCAGCGGCGACTTCTTCGCGGGGTCGCCGACGTGGTTGAAGTTGTCGGCGACCTGGGTGGCGGTGAGCGGGGAACCGTCCGAGCAGGTGAGGCCCGGGCGGAGGGTGAACGTCGCGGTGGTGGTGTCCGCGGTCCACTTCTGCGCCAGGAACGGTATCGCGTCGCCCTTGTCGTTCAGATTGATCAACTGCCCGTAGAGGAAGCGGTTGACTCCGCGCGCCGCGCGAAGCACCGTGCTGTGCGGGTCCAGGCTGCCGGGGTCGGTCGCCACGGCGTAGGTGAACGTCTGACCGTCGACGAGTTCCCCCTTGCTTCCGCCCGGTCCGCTCGGTCCCGCCTGCCCGGTGCACGCGGTCAGCCCCAGAGCGGCGGTCACTGCGACCGCCAGAGTGATTCGGTTCCTGGTCATGCCTCTCCTAGATGGTGCGGCGATCGCAGGGGGCGGGCCTGCGGATCGGGATCAGGGGGGACTGTTCGGCTGTGGTACTTCGTGCGGTGGTCGTAGGAGCTTCGGCCCACCACGGGCACGCTCTCGGCTCCCTGATCGGCGTTCGCCTGCCGTCCGGTCGTTCACCGTGTGTGCAGGACCCTAGAAAGACGACGTGACGGGGACAACGTGCGTACCGTCCACTTCCCTGGCGGGTTGGCGGTCGTTGCGTCCACCGGACGGACAGCGTTTCGCGCCGAGGTCGCGCAGCTTTGAGCGCAGTGATCCTCGCTGGAGAGAACGAAGTACGCCGCTGGGTGCGTTCTCAGAACGGCTCGGCGTTCTGGGCGCAGACGGTTCCGACGGGCGGCAGGGTGGAGTCGACGAGATACTTCCCGATATGGGCGTCGGCGCAGTCGCTCTTGTTGAACAGTGTCGTGTGTCCGCCACCACTGACCGTCAACAGGCGCGCGTTGGCCAACTGCCCCGCCATCGACCGCGAAGCCTCGTACGGCGTGGCGGGATCGTTCTCCACCCCTACGAGCAGAAGGGGCGCGGTCGACCTGTCGAACGGACCCGTATAGCGGTCGGGGTCGGTGGCCGGCCACTGAGCGCATGGCTCGTTCGTCCAGGCCCAGCGGGCCCCCACGTGCGGTGCCCGAGCGTTGGCGGTCTGTGCCTGGCTCGGATAGGCCTGCGGGAACCGGGGGTTCGGGCTGTCCGAGCACATGACGCCGTAGAACTGCTCCAGGCCCGCGTACTTGGTGACAGGTGCCGGGCCGGCCGACACGCTCTCCGTGTGGGGCAGGGGCGACGGCAGGGGCGCGGTTGATGTGATCGCGGCCTTCCCCGGTACGGAGCGCTCGGACTCCTGCGAGGTTGCCGACCACAGTTGTTGCAACAGGGCGGCGAGGTCATTCCAGCCGGTCGCCAACCCGGTCACCCCCTGTTGGCTGTAGAGACCGCTCACGGTCTGCGTGACGGTGGCGGCGTAGGTGAACCGGGTGCCGCTCACGGTGACGGGGGCGGCCCGCAGCCTGGACAGCAGAGTCGCGAACTTGCTGCTGGTGGCCTTCGCGCTACCGGCGGAGAAGGCGCACCGGCTGGTGTCCACCTGTCCGCATTCGCTGAGGAAGAGGTCGAGCGTGGCGGAGGAGCCCAGGTCCGATCCCTCCCGGAGGAAGCTTCCGAGATAACTTCCCGCGACGGTGTCGTTCCAGGCCCTCGCGTCGATGTTGCCGTCCAGCGTCATCGCCCGGACGCTGGAGGGGAACAGGTTGGCGTAGGTTGCACCGAGGTAACTGCCGTACGACGGACCGTAGTAGGTGAGCTTGGGGTCGCCGACCGCTTGGCGCAGCAGGTTCATGTCCCGCGCCACGTTCGCGCTGGACATGTGGGAGAGTGTCGGCCCGCCGTTCCTGGCGCACGCCTGGTTGAAGTCCGTGTAGACGTTGATCCAGGTCTGCTCCTCCCGGAAGCCGACCGGGAAGCCGGCCGGGGCCTGGGCGAGGAGATTCGCCTCGTCCTGCTGGGTGTCGAAGCACTGCAGGGATGTGCTCTGCCCGGTGCCGCGTGGGTCGAAGCTGACGATGTCGAACCTGGCGCGAGCCTGGGTGGGTAGCTGGGGGTAGAACGCCGGCAGGGTGGCCACTCCCGGAGTGCCTGGGCCGCCCGGGTTGAAGAACAACGAGCCGATCCGGTGCGCGGGGTCGGTCGCCGGGCGTTTGATGACGGCGATCTCTATCTGCCGGCCTTCTTGTTGATCGTGGTCCAGCGGCACGTTCGCGGTGGCGCACTGGTAGCCGGGGGCGTTCTGGCAGGCCTGCCAGTCCAACTGGGGCACGGCCGCAGGCGTCGTCGCGGATGCGGGTTGTGCGTCGGCCGTCATTCCGGTGGTCCCGCCGGCCACCGCGGTGAGTGCGATCACGGCGGCCAAGTGCCTGAGCCGGGTCGGGCGTCGCGTCATGGCTGTCCCTTCCTCACGCCTGGGGGTGTGTTCGGCGAAGCAATGTCACTCCCCTGTTTGTGGTGGGTGCTTCGTGAATTGCTGGATGGTGCCGAGACCGCTGAGGCGGGGGGCGGGGGCGGATCTGCGTCACGCCCGTTCGAACTCCACGAACGTGAGCTCAGCCCTGGGCAGCCCGCGGGTCCGACGGACACCTGGGCAGTTTGCCGGGGCTGATCTCCGGGGCCCCTCCCCCCGATTGAGGACGCGGAGGACCGCTACGCCAGGTGGCGGTCCATCCAGTCGAGCAGGGACTCGTTCTGGGCGCGCCGGTGGGTGACCGGCCCCAGGATCGAGCCCGCGTGCGGTGTGCCGGGGAAGCGCAGCATCTCGGTGACGGTTCCGCATGCTCTGAGGACGGTGTGGAACTTCTCGGCTTGCTCGGGCCGGCACCGCAGGTCCTGCTCGTGCACGAGCAGGAGGGTCGGGGTCGTGCACTGGTGCGCGTAGGTGAGAGGGGAACAGCGGTGATAGGCGTCGTCGTGCTCCCACGGAGGGCCGCCCATCAACTTCTCGCCCAGCCAGGGGCCGATGTCCGCGGTTCCGTGGACGCTGAGGAGATCGAGCAGAGGCGCTTCCAGAAAGGCCGCGTGGAACCGGTCGGTGTGACCGATGGCCCAGGCGGCGAGCGTGCCGCCGCCCGAGACGCCGAAGACGCCCAGACGATCGGCGTCGGCGAGACCGGCGTCGATCACGTGGTCGACGCCTGCCATGACGTCCTGGTGGTCGAGGTTGCCCCAGTCGGCGTGAACCGCGGTGGCGAAGGCGTCGCCGTAACCGGTGGAGCCCCGGGGGTTGGGAAGGAGGACGCCGTAACCGGCGCCGGCGAGCATCAGGGAGTCGAAGACGAAGGTGTGGCCCCACCCGGCGTAAGGGCCGCCGTGGAGGCTCACCACCGTCGGGTACGGAGCGTGCTCCGCGTCGGGTTCGAGGTACCAGCCCTCCACGAGCGTGCCGTCCTGGCCGGAGTAGCTCAGGTGCCGGACGGTCGGCCAGGCGAGCTGGTCGCGCAGGTCGGAGTTGAGCCGGGTCAGACGTTCTTCCTCGCCGGTGGATGTGTCCAGGAGGTGCAGGTCTCCGGGGTCGCACATACCGAAGGCGGCGAAGAGCAGCCGGTCGCCGCGCAGCCTCACGGGAACGCAGGCCCGCTCGCCGCCCGCCACCTGTTCATGGGCTTCGGGTCCGGACAGGGCGACGCGGTACACACCGACCTCGCCACCGCGCTGAGCGCGTACGTACGCGGAGTCGGAATCGTCGGAGGCGAGCACCGTGCCCGCGCTGAACGCGAACGCGAGCATGTCGGGCTGCAGTTGGCCGCCGATGTCGGCGGGGAGTGCGGTGGTGCGTCGTTCCCGCGTTCCGGACCGTGGGTCGTGGACCCAGAGGTCGGACCGGGTGCCGGAAAGCTTTCCGTCCTCGTTGGTCAGTACGTACAGGATGCGGCCGTCGGGGCAGACGGCGTGCGCGGCGATGACGCCGCCATCGGCGACATCGGTGACGGTACCGTCCAGATCGACACGGCGGAGCCGGTTCTGCATGCCCACGGCGTCGGGGCCGAAGGCGGAGGTGAAGACCAGCGCGGTTCCGTCGGGGGTCCACAGCGGGGCCGTGTTCAGTGACCGATCGGCGGTGAGGCGGGTGGGGTCACCTCCACCGGCGTCGATCACGTAGAGGTCGTGCGCCGCGTCCTCGACGGGGCCGAGCCCGTCGACCCGCCACACCGCGCGGTTCACCCGGTAGGGCAGGGAGGGATCGCGCGGTTCGTCCTGCGGGCCTGCGACGAAGGCGATCCTCGAGCCGTCCGGCGACCACGCCGGACCGCTCGCGACGCCCCGGGGCATCGAGGTGATCTGACGCACCTCTCCCCCGTCGACGGGCATGGCGAAGATCTGGGGCAGGCCGGCCCGACTGGACAGGAAGGCGATCTCGCTGCCGTCCGGGGAGAACGCCGGCGCGGTGTTGACCGCGTCGTCGTCGGTCAGCGGCCGCTGCTTTCCGGTGTCCGCCTCGTGCAGGACCAGGTCGGTGAAGTCGACACCCGCCTGTGAGTCGGTGCGGGTGAGGGCGTAGGCGACCAGACTTCCGTCCGGGGAGAGATCCGCGGCGGTGACGAAGCGGAGGCGAAACAGGTCGTCCGGTTCGATGGGCCGGCGTCGGGCGGTGGCGCCCGCCCCCGGGTCGGGCTGAGCACTGTGGTTCGCTGTCACGACGGTCTCCTGTGGTTCGGTGCGGGAGGGGGCGAAGCGGTGTCGGGGGTCCGGGGCGGGATGGGCGTCGCCGCCGTGCGGGAGTGCCGGTCACACCGGGACGGCGAGGCTCAGGACCGGGCGAGAGCGCCGTGGGCCGCGACGGGCGAAGTGGCTGACAGCGCCGGGCATTCGCCCGAACGTCCGGTGCCGGCAGTCCCCGGCGACACGGCCGGGGCATTCGACGCCCCGGTTTCGGCGGTGACGCACGGATGGGGCCTCATGTCATTCCACCTTCCGTGTCGCGCGAGCGCCGACGTGTACGTACCGCTCTCCGCTGGGAAGTGCGTAGAAGACGACCGGGGTCCATGTGTCAACGCCCGGGTCACGGAAGCAGAACAGGTTCCCTCCGGCGTCCGCGGGGACCAGCGGGCGCTCCTTCGTGGCCTCCGGCGCGAGGGCGGCGAGTGGCCCGGTCGCCGTCATGGTCACCGTGGGCCGGCCGCCGGGGTCGGACACCTCGATCCGCATGCCGGCCCGCTCGTAGACGCCGGTGTGCGGGGTGATGTCGACCGTGGGCGGGGCGGACGGCGGGCTCAGGGGCGGTGGGACGTCCAGGGAGGCGAGTTCCGCGAAGATCTCGGCGCACAGGTCGTGGTGGAGGTCGCGCGTGTGGCCGCCGTTGGTCAGCAGGACGACGGCCAGGCCGGCCTCCGGCAGCATCCGGAGGAACGCGGACTGCCCGATGGTGTTGCCGTCGTGGCCGACGACACGGTGTCCGTGCCAGCCGAAACGGATCCATCCGAGGCCCCAGGAGTCGCCCAGGGTGTACGGCTCGGGCAGGTCGGCCTGGTTGTCGCGCATCGCGGTCGCCGACGCCTCGCTCAGAACCCGGGTGCCGTCGGGAGCGAGTCCCCCGGTCAGATGGAGGCGGGCGAAGCCGAGCACGTCGGCCGCGGAGGCGGTGACGAGTCCGGCGGGGCCCATCGACCGCGGGATCTGCCACACGGGCACGGGCGCGGGTTCCTCGCCGGGCGGTGCGCTGTGGCCGACGGCGGTCCGGTGCAGCAGTGCCTGCTCGGGCAGGGTCACGGTGTGGGTGAGACCCAGTGGCAGGGCGATGCGCTCGCGCAGCGCCTCGTCCCACGTCCGCCCGGTCAGTTGCTCGACGACCCGGCCGGCGAGGACGAATCCGGCGTTCGAGTAGGACCAGGTGGCGCCGAGGGGGTGGTTCTGTCCGACGTCGTCGAGGAGGGCGACGTAGTCGCGGAGGCAGTCGTCGCCGCGCCCGGTGCTGGTGAACACGTCACCGTCGATGCCGCTGGTGTGGGCCAGCAGGTGCCGCATCGTCACCGTTTCGGTGACGCGCTCGTCACCGAGCCGCAGCTCGGGCAGCACCTCACGGACAGGGACGTCGAGGTCGAGGACGCCCTCGTCCACCAGCTGCATCGCGAGCGTGGCGGTCCACACCTTGGTGATGGAGCCGATCTGGAACAGGGTGTCCGCCGTGACCGGAACACCCGTGTTCCGGTTGGTCGTGCCGTAGGCGGCCTCGACCAACTCGTCGTCGCCGCCCTCGTGCAGTCGCAGGATTCCGAGGGACGCACCCGGGACCCCGTGCCGGGCGGCCAGCTGTTCGAGACGGCGCTGCCAGTGGGCCGCGTCGACCGGCGCGGGCGTGCCCTCCCCCGGGTGGCCGGCGTAACGGTGGACCCAGTCGGCGATCCGCCGGTTGTAGTCGAGCCGGTGCGACGGCCTGCCCTGGAGGGTGAACAGGTGTGAGGCTCCGGGGTAGAGCACCAGTCGGCTGGTCACACCGCGGCTGCGCAGGGCGGAGTGCCACTGCTTCGCCTGGTCGACCGGGCAGCGCAGGTCGTCCTGCCCGTGCAGGATCAGGGTGGGCGTACGCACCTGGTCGACGCGGGCGTAGGGGGACATGGCCGTGTAGCGGTCCCGCTCGTCCCAGGCGTGTCCGCCCAGCTCGTGGACGGCCACCGCGTGTCCGACGTCGGAGGCTCCCGCCATGCTCGCCGGATCGGCCACCATCCCGCCGGCGACCGCCGCCGCGAATCGCGTGTCGCGGCTGGTCAGGTAGCCGGTCATGTAGCCGCCGTAGCTGTAGCCGCAGATCGCGAGCCGCCGCGGGTCGGCGACGCCCTCGGCCACCAGCTGGTCGAGCGGCTCCAGGAAGTCGGCCCGGTCCCTCTCCCCCCACCCGCCGGTGAGCGCGGTGAAGAACGCTTCCCCGTACCCGTCGCTGCCACGCGGGTTGAGCAGGAGCACCCGCCATCCCTGGGCGGCCAGTTCCTGCTGGTACAGGTGGGCTTCGTCGGCGGCGCCGCTCCACGCGTTGTGGGGGCCGCCGTGGATGTCGAGCAGCAGCGGGCCGGGACCGGTCGTGTCCGGGTCGGAGATCAGCCAGCCGTGTACCTCGGTGCCGTCGGAGACGGTGAAGGTGCGGGACACCGGTGCGAACGGTGTCACACCGGCCGGCGCGTCACCGTGCCGGGTGCACACCGTCTCGGCGCCCGTCCCCATGTCCAGCGTGACCACCTCCCCGTAGGAGGTGGGGGTGCCCACGATCGCCGCGAGCACCGGGGAGTCACTCGCGACCGACATCCCCGAGACGGTGCGGCCCTCGCCGCCCAGCACACGGCGCGGTGCGCCCCCTTCGGGGGAGGTGGCGTAGACATGTGTGGAGCCCTGGTCGCGGACGCAGAAGAGCACCGTCCGTCCGTCGGCGGCCGGCTGCGGTGGTGCTCCGGGGTATCCGGGCGCGCCGGCCATGACGTTGCGGTCCAGTTCCGCGGCCGGCTCGGCGGTCCGCCCGTCCAGTGACAGCCGCAGCAGCCGTGCGTGTCCGACCGGGCTGTCCGGACGTTCCACGACCAGCAGTGCCTGCCCGTCCGGGGTCCAGCGGGTGGTGGACACGAACCGGCCGGACTCCCCCACCTGACGTGGCCGCGGATCGGTTTCCGCCGGGTCCAGCACGTACGCCGTCGAGTGGAAAGTGAGATCCGCGTCCGCTCCGGCGCCCGCCGGGAAGGCCAGCCGGGAACCGTCCGGGGACCAGGCCGGGGCCCCGGCGTGCCAGGAGCCGTGGGTCAGCCTGCGGGTCGAGGCCGTGCCGAGGTCGTGGACGTGGAGGTGGCCGCGGATCGTGCCCAGCAGCCCCGGGCCGTCGGCCTGGTAGTCGAGGCGGTCCGTGACCAGGGGGGCGGCCGCACGCCGCGCCCGGGCCTGTTCGGCCGTCTCGTCGGGGTGCGCGGCGTCGTCGACCGGCGCGGTGAACGCGATCCGGGAACCGTCCGGACTCCACACCGGGGCGCCCGCACCCAGAGGCAACTCGGTCAGTTGTTCGGGTTCGCCTCCGTCGGCTCTCAGGACCCACAGCTGCGGCGGGCCGTCCTGGCTCCGGAGGAACGCGACACGACGGCCGTCGGGCGACCATTGCGGGCAGCGGTCGTCGGGCCCGCGGGTGAGGCGGCGTGCCCCCGACCCGTCGGCACCGACGCGCCACAGGGCGCGCACGGTGCGGTCCGCGTCGCGGTCGTGGCTGCGCAGCACGTACACCACGTCGGCGCCGTCGGGCGAGACGGACGGGGTCTCCGGCACCTCCAGCGCGGCGAGGTCGGTGATGCGAGGGCGTCGAGGCATGTGTGCTCGCTCTCCGTTCTGGTGAGCGGTGTGCCACCGCCCGGTACTGAGAGGCGGCCGGAGTCGGCCGCCGGCGCCGGTTCGCGTGATCCCTCCGACGGCGCGCGCTTCCGACGGAGACTAAAGCTCGCACCTCACGGTGTACACGTACGTACCGCCCGGTGTCAGTCCCGGACGATGTGCGAAACGTCCACCGCGGCGACCGGGCGCCTACGGGTTCGCGTCGAACGCGGTGACGGCGTGCCGCAGCCGCAGGAGCAGCTGGAGTTCGAGTGCCTGCTCCGGCTCACGCCACCGGTCCCCGATCAGCCGGTCGAGGACGGTGAGCCGCTGGTACAGGGTGTTGACGTGGATGCCGAGGGCCCGCGCGGCCGGACGGGGGCGTCTGCCCTCCGCGAGGAAGCACTCGAGGGTTTCCAGGAGAGGGACTCCTCTGGTGTCCTCCTCGGCCCGGACCCGGGCCAGCGCCCGCTCGAACGCCGCCTCGATCTGCCGTCGGCCGGCATGGTTCAGCAGGACCCGGAACAGTCCGAGCTGGTCCGCCGTGCGCACCGCTCCGGTCAGGCCCAGCGCGGTGAGCGCCTCCATGGTCTCGACCGCCTCCCGGTAGCACTCGGCGATCTCGGGGCCGGGAGACGTGGGGCCCGCCAGCCCTGCTGTGGGCAGTTGACGGGACTGCCAGAGGTGGTGGACCACATCGCCCTGCCCGGCCGGTACAAGAACGACCAGTTGTCCCCTGCAGCCGGCCATGGCTGTCCCGGACGGCCAGCTCAACCGCTGCAGGCGCTGACGTGTCGCGGACAGGCCGTCCTCGGGATCGACCACCACGATGAAGTAGCGGGCCGTCAGGTCGAGACCGGCACGCCGGGCCAGCTGCCGTCTGCCGGCCGTGTCGGTGGAGGAGGTGGTCAGAAGTTCGGCCAGCAGCGAGTCCCGTGCGTAGCGTCCGGCTTCGGCGACGGCGTCCTCGGCGACGAGGGCCAGAGCCATGACAGGTGCGGCCTGGTCGACCACGAGGACATCCTCCGGGCTCGGCTCGACGGGGCTGGTCATGGCCAGAACGCCGAAGTCCCGATGGCCGGCCATCACCCTGCGCATGACCAGGTGCCGATCGTCCAGGGTGGTGTGGATCGGTTCGTCGGCAGGACCGTCCGCGGCGGCCGTGGCGATGGCGTGATCGAGCACGTCCCGGGCGCCGCCCCCGTCGTGGCGGACGAGGCGCACGGGCGCCGCGGCGACGGAGGCGATCTCGGTGAGCAGGTCGTCGACGCCACCACCCCGCAGGACGAGCTGCGTCAGCCGCTGGTTCCAGGCGACCGTGCGTTCCAGTTCCGCGGTGCGGCCGGCCAGTTCGTCCCTGGCGGCGGCGAGCCGTTCGAGACCCCGGGCGTTGTCGATGGCGACAGCGGCGTGCGCGGCCAGGCCGGACAGCAGGGCGACCTCGTCCGTGGTGAAGTGCCGTTCGGATCGCTTGCACGCGAACAGCGCGCCGATGACCCGGCCGCGAACCTCCAACGGCACACCCAGCAGGCCTCGCATGTTCTCCGAGACCGCGGCGGCGTCGGCCGTCTCGTCGTGCCGGAAGACCGCCGAGGTCCGGTAGTCGCTGACCCAGCGGGGTGACGCGTTGCGTATCACGTCTCCGGCGAGAGAGGCGGACTGAGGCACCCGCAGTCCGATCAGTTCGGTGGTCAGCGCACCACTGGCCACGGCGACCCGCATCGCGGGCTCCGGCTCCTGCTCGGAAAGACCGAGGTAGGCCAGATCCACCCTGAGCAACCGCCTGGCCTGCTCGACGATCGCGGCAAGCACCTCCCCCGGGTCGTGCAACGTCGACAGCCGGCCGGCGATGTCGTTGAGCGCCCTCAGCTCCCCCGCACGCTGTCCTCGCTGCTGCAGCAGGGACTTCAGTTGCAGGGCGGTCGCTGTGGCCTCCGGGCCGGAGCGGCCGCGCGCGCTCAGCTCCGCTCCCAGGGCGGTGAATTCCTCGGCGGGCGCGTCCCGCACCAGCAGCTCGAGCCAGCCGACGTCTTCTTTCATGCCGTTCCTCCTCGCGGTACGACATGCGGCAGATGCCGGACGCCGGATGCCGGATCCTAGAGGATGCGCACATCATTGCGGGGTGTCGATGTACGGTCCATACGTTGCTCCATCGTCTCGGATACTTCTAGCGTCTGCGACAGCATTGGCGTTGCGATCGCACAACCGGACGGGAAGCTTCCGTCCGGTGCGTCGGGGCCTGGGGAAACGGAGAGAGCCATGTGGCTGGTGGGCGCTACGGTCGTCGACGGCACCGGACGTGACCCGGTCACGGATCAGGCGGTGCTCGTCGAGAACGGCCGCATCACGCAGGTGGGCGGGACACCTCCTCCCGGCGCCGACGTGGTGGACTGCTCGGGCGGCATGACCCTCGTCCCCGGACTGATCGACGCACATGTGCACCTCGGGCTCTCCAGCGACATCGACGCCAGCTTCGGCAAGCGCCTGTCCGTGGCGGAGTTGGCGGCCGACATGTTCGCCAACTGCAGGCAGACCCTGGAGGCCGGCTTCACCACCGTCCGCGATGTCGGTGGTATCGACGCGGGGCTCGTGAACGTGGTCGCCCGCGGCAAGATCCCCGGGCCGCGCATCCTGTCCTGCGGACCCGTGCTGTGCCAGACCGGCGGACACGGCTACCTGGCTCCGGAGTGGGAACCGACGCACGACTGGTCCCGGCACGACATCCCGGGACTGCGTTCGCTGTCGCTCCTGAGCGACGGCCCCGACGAGATGCGCAGGAACGCCCGGGAGGCCTTCCGCCGGGGAGCACGGTTCCTGAAACTGTGTGTGACCGGCGGTGTGGTGTCACACCACGACAGTCTCACCGACACCCAGTTCTCGGCCGAGGAGATCGCGGTCGCGGTGCAGGAGGCGAACGCGCGAGGGACGTATGTGACGGTTCACGCGCACAACAACCAGGGAGTCCGGCAAGCCGTCCTGGCCGGGGTGCGCGGTGTCGAACACGGTTCGCAGATCGACGACGACACCGCCGCTCTCATGGCCGAGCACGATGTCGCGCTGGTGCCGACGCTCGCGGTGGTGCGCGCGCTGCTCGACGACGCCACGAAGTCCGGTCTCACCGCCGACGTCGCCGCACGCGTCGGCGTCGCCGAGCTGGGACAGATCGAGGCCATCCACGCCGCCCGTCGGGCCGGCGTCCGGATCGGCCTCGGCTCGGACCTGATCGGCCCGGACCAGAGCGGACGCGGAACCGAGTTGTCCATCCGGGCCCGGATCGAGTCCCCCATGGCGGCGCTCGTCTCGGCCACGAGTGTCAACGCCGACATCCTCGGTATCGGCGCCGACACCGGCACCATCGAGGCCGGCAAGCGGGCCGACCTCGTCGGTTTTCTCGGGAATCCGCTGGAGGACCCCGAGATCTTCGCCGACCGAGACAAGGTCGGCCTGGTCATCCAGGACGGCCGGATCGTCAAGAATCTCCGCAGCCTCTGAACAGCGGACTCCACAGCCGGTAAGGACGCGTCCGCCCGACCGGTGCCGAGCGGGCACGAGGGGCACGGCGGGCAGCCGTGCCCGTGGCGAGTGTGCCGCGATGGATTCCGCTCCCCCCTTTCACCGCCCTCCCGCGGTACCCACGAGAGACGAAGGAAGCCGTCGAGCGATGGAGACCGCGCCACGGGCCGAGGCCCTGATCGACCTCGCAGCACTGCGTGACAACCTGTCCGCGCTACGCGAGCGCGCCGGTTCCGCCGAACTCATGTCCGTGCTCAAGGCGGACGCCTACGGACACGGCGCGGTGCCGTGTGCCCGCGCTGCCGTCGCGGCGGGCGTGCGCCGGCTGGGCACCGCCACGCCCGAAGAAGCGCTGGCGCTGCGCGCCGCCGGAATCGGCCGGGCACAGGCCGACGTGCTGTGCTGGCTCTGGACTCCCGGCAGCCCCTGGCGCGAAGCCGTGACCGCCGACGTCGAGATCTGCGTCAGCGGCATGTGGGCTCTGCCCCACGTGCTCGACGCCGTGCGTGCGACCGGCCGCCCGGCGCGTGTGCATCTGAAGGTGGACACCGGGCTCGGCCGCAATGGCGCCTCGGCCCGCGAGTGGCATGGTCTGGTGGCCGCGGCGCGGGCCGCGGAGGCGGAGGGCATGATCTCCGTCACCGGAGTCCTGTCCCACCTCGCCCGTGCGGACGAGCCCGGCCACGCCTCGATCGTGGCCCAGCTCGACGCGTTCCGCGAGGCTGTCGCCGTTGCCTCGAAGGCCGGACTGCGACCACGCTCGCGCCACATCGCCAACTCCGCAGCGACGCTGACCCTGCCCGAGTCGCGTTTCGACATGGTCCGGGTCGGGCTCGCCCAGTACGGCCTGTCCCCGGTGCCGGAGCTGTACTCGCCCGCGGAGCTCGGCCTCCGGCCGGTGATGACACTGCGCGCCCGCGTCGCGCACGTCAAACGCGTGTCGGAGGGCCACGGGATCTCCTACGGCCACACCTACCGCACCACCGGCGAGACCGGACTCGCCCTCGTCCCCCTCGGTTACGCCGACGGCATCCCCCGTCACGCCTCCTCCACCGGACCCGTCCAGGTGGCCGGAAGACGGCGGACCGTCGCAGGTCGTGTCGCCATGGACCAGTTCGTCGTCGACCTGGGCTCCGACGCGGCCGAGGTCGAGGTCGGGGACCCGGTGGAGGTTTTCGGTGCCGGAGAGCACGGCGGACCGACTGCCGAGGAATGGGCCCGGGCCGCGGGAACGATCTCCTACGAGATCGTGACCCGCATCGGCGCCCGCGTCCCACGCCGGTACCTGGACGGAGTGGGCTGATGTACCCGCACACGCCGCTTCGGTCCGGGCCTCGCCGACCGCCGGTGGAGGGCGCGCCCGTCAGCAGTCGGACGACGACGGGCCGGAAGCCGGCACCGCGCATGTGTCACCGGTCCCTCCGGGTCCGGGAGCAGAGCGCTCCGGACCTTTCCGAAGCACGAGTAACGGATGGTCCCAGCCCGAGCCGACGGCCCGCCCGGGACGCCGCCTCACACGGCGGAGGCTCGCGGCCCCGGCGCGCAGCGCGGATTGCCCCGGTCACCCCCGCGCACCACGGAAGACCGCGGCCCCCGCACGCCGACCCGTTCACGTCGTCCACCGCCACCCCCGCCAGGAGCAGACCGTCATGACCGACATCGCCAGTCTGATCGCAGCCCTCAACGCCGAACTGCCCGCCGAACGCGTCCGGACCGACCCCGCACTGCTGGCCGGATACGCGCACGACGAGGCCGAGTGGGCACCGCATGGCAAGCCCGCGCTGCTCGTACGCCCGCGCACCGCCGAGGAGACCGCCACGGTCGTACGGCTCTGTGGCCGGCACCGGATCCCCCTCGTGCCCCGGGGCGCGGGCACCGGGCTGTCCGGAGGCGCCAACGCGGTCGACGGTTGCGTAATACTCTCCTTCGAGGCGATGACCGACATCGTTTCCATCGATCCCGTGGAGCGTCTCGCCGTCGTCCAGCCGGGCGTGGTCAACGACGTCCTGCGGGCGGCCTGCGCGGAGCACGGCCTGTGGTATCCGCCGGATCCGGCCAGCTCGCCGTGGTCGACCATCGGCGGGAACGTGGCCACCAACGCGGGCGGCGTGTGCTGCGTCAAGTACGGCGTCACCCGGGACTACGTTCTCGGGCTCCAGGCAGTACTCGCGGACGGCCGCGTCGTACGCCTGGGACGGAGTACCGCCAAAGGCGTGGCCGGCTACGACCTGTGCGGGCTGCTCGTCGGCTCGGAGGGCACTCTCGCCGTCATCACGGAGATCACGGTCCGGCTGCTGCCCACCCGTCCGGCGGAACTGACCGTGGTGGGCGCTTTCGACTCGGTGGTCACAGCCGGACACGCCGTCCACGAGGTCACCAGGGCCGGACTCGTGCCGTCGGCACTGGAGCTGGTCGACCGGCACTGTCTGCGTGCAGTCGACGACTGGAAGAACATGGGCCTGTCGGCCGACGCGCAAGTGCTGCTGCTGGGCCGGATCGACGATCCCGGTGCAGCGGGCGAAGCCGCCGCCGACACGATGGTGGAGTGCTTCCGGCGTGGCGGAGCCGACTGGGCCGCCCGCTCCACCGATCCCGAGGAGGCCGACGCCCTGTTCGCGGCCAGGCGGCTGGCCTACCCCGCGCTGGAGCGCCTCGGCCCGGTACTGACCGAGGACGTGTGTGTGCCCCGCGCCCGCGTGCCCGAGATGCTCGCCCGCATCGAGTCCGCCGCGGCCGCCCACGACACTCTCATCGCGAACATCGCGCACGCCGGGGACGGCAACCTGCACCCCCTGATCGTCACCAGGCCCGGCGACGACGACGCCCGCCGCCGCGCCCAGGAGGCCTTCGACGACATCATCGACGCGGCACTGGAGCTCGGGGGCACCGTCACCGGCGAGCACGGTGTCGGTCTGCTCAAACGCCGCGGTCTCGCCCAGGAGGTCGGGGGCACGGTCCTCGACATGCACTCCGCCGTGAAGAACGCGCTCGACCCGGACGCGATTCTCAACCCCGGCAAGGTCTTCTCCCAGGACTGACACCGCGGGGACCGGGACGGGCGAGCACCGGTCCGTTGCAGGCACCAAAGCACACGCCCGGCATGAAGGGCGCCGTTCGGCGCAGTGGCCTCGGACGGCGCAAAGGGCGCCCACAGTACGAACCGGAGACCATCACATGGGTGCGGGACGCATTCTGCTCACAGATCTCATCGACGACGGCTGCCTGTTCTCCGCCACCGGACTCCCCCTGGCGGACAGAGGGATGGCGACGGCGCTGACCCGGCACCGTCGCGACCGTGCCGTACGGCACGGTCAGATGACGCATCGCCTCATGTGCCCTGCCTCACGCCTGGACGACCTCCGGCGGGCACTGCCGCCCGACGACCTGATCCGCGTGACCGTGGTGGCCGACGTGGACGTCACCGGGCTCGCGCCCGCGATGGCCCGGTGTCAGGCGGACCCGCGCATCGTCCTGACGGCCGTCGAGTATCCGCTCGCCCTTTCCGGCAGGGCCGACACGGCCTCGGGTCTCTCCCGTATCGCGCGCCTGGTCGAGGAGACGGAGGTCCGATTGTTCGCAGAACCCGCGCGGCTCGACGACGTCCCCCGCCTCGTCGACGCGGTACACGGCCTGCGGCCCGGCTGCAGGGTCGGGCTGCGGCTCCGTTGCGCGGGTCCGGGCCCGCACGCCTTCGCGCCGCCCGACGCCTATGCCCGTGCGCTGGTCCGTGCGGCTGCGGGTCGACTGCCGGTGAAGGCGGTGGGCTGTGCGGAACTGGCGACCAGGAACTTCCGGGCCGCACACCCCACTCACTTCGGTGTACTGAACCTGCTCGTCGCCGCCGCGCGCGCGGCCTGCGGCGGCGACGCCGAACGGGTGGCGGCAGACCTGGTCCGCTGCGATCCGAGCGAGCTCGTGGAGCTGGTCTGCCGTCTGGGCCCCGAGGCGGCACGGGCGACACGCCGGCTGCTGGTCGGCTGCGCGTCGAGCGACCCGATGACGACCGTCGCCGACTGCGACCGACTCGGACTGTGGACCCAGGTGTCCACGGGTGCCGGAGCGGAGGCGGAGACGATCTCAGAAACGAGGAGCAGGGCGGGCGCGGCGGCTTCGTGACGCCGCGCCCTGCTGCTTGACGTCCCGTCAAGGGCTCCGGCGCATGGTGCTTCAATTCTGCTGCGGTCGGCGGGGAGCTCGCCGCAGCCGGAACCATCGGCGGGCAGCCGAGCGGGCCTCCTCGGTGAGGACGGTGTAGGGCTCGGGGGTACCGCCCTGGTCCTGGACCAGTTGGTGAAAGTGGTCGCGCAGCAGCCAGACATCCGCCGGCTTGGCGGCGTCGCTGCAGTTCAGAGCGGTCTCGAACCGGTCGGGTGTGAGGCTCAGGGCGGCCCGCGCCTCTTCCGGGTCCGTGCCGGAGAGCCGGAGGTTGGCATGCAGTTCTGCGCTGGTGCGGGCTCGTTCATCGGCGTTCAGGGACATCTCGATCCTTCCCAGGTCATGCGGGGTGTCAGCAGGGGGCGGCACGCAGGCCGTCGATGAGGAGGGTGCAGACGTGGTCGAAGGCGGTGTCGATGCCGTCGGTCTGCCAGGAGGGGGCGTGGGCGGGGTGGTGGAAGGCCAACGTGGCGTCGAAGACGGCCTGGGCCACCGCTCCCGGGTCCTTGACGTCGAAGTCACCGGTCGCGGCACCGGCGCTGACGATGGCGCGTACCTGGCCGACGAGTACGGCCACGTGTTCGGCGACCACGCTGTTGTGCTCGGCTGCCAGGACCGCGTAGGTGGCGGTGAGCTCGGGGTCGTCGAGCGCCTTCGCGCGTTTGGCGGTGAACAGTGCGGTCAGCCAGGTCCGCAGCCGCTCGGGCGGAGGCAGTGTCGTGTCGTCGGCGATGGCCGCGAGGCGGTCGTAGGAGCGGTCGATCCAGCGGCGGGTGACCGCCTCACGGAGTGCGGCTTTGGAGGAGAAGTGCCGGTAGACAGCCGCATGACTCACCCCCAGGGCGCGGGCGACGTCGACCACGGTGGCCTTGGCCGGTCCGTGGCGGCGCAGCACGTCCTCGGTGGCCGCGAGTATGGTCTCGGCGTCCAGTACGGCGGTGCGGGGCATCAGCGTTCACTGTCCAGCTGCTGCATCTGCGGCGCGGCGTAGCGGTCGCCGGCGACCGCGGAGGCCGGCACCGCTTCTTCGATCGCGGCCAGATCCTCGCCGGTGAGGTCCAGCTCGGCCGCGGGCAGCGCCTCAGTCACGCGCTGCGGCCTCCTGGCGCCGATCAGGGCCACGATGTCGTTCCTCTCACGGCCCTGGGCGATCACCCAGGCGATGGCGAGCTGCGCCACGGTCACGCCGCGCGCGTCGGCGACCTTGCGCAGGTTGTCGACCAGCGCGAGGTTGGCCTCCACGTTCTCTCCGTTGAAGCGCGGCAGGTGGGAGCGCGGGTCGGTGCCGTCGGTGGAGGGCCGGTAGCTGCCCGAGAGCAGGCCGTGGGAGAGCACCCCGTAGGCGGTGATGCCGATGCCCAGCTCCCGGCAGGTGTCCAGGATGCCGTCCTCGATGCTGCGGCTGAAGAGCGAGTATTCGAGCTGGACGTCGGCGATGGGGTGGACGGCGTGGGCCCGGCGGATCGTCTCCGCGCCGACTTCCGACAGGCCGATGTGCCCCACGTATCCGGCCTCGACCAGCTCCGCGATGGCGCCGACCGTCTCCTCGATCGGCACGTCGGGGTCCAGCCGGGCGGGGCGGTAGATGTCGAGGTGGTCGGTCCCCAGGCGCTGCAGGGAGTAGGTCAGGAAGTTCTTCACCGCGGCGGGGCGGCCGTCGCTGCCGCCGAAGCTGCCGTCCGGGCCGCGTAGCTGCCCGAACTTCACGCTCAGCGTGATCTTCTCCCGGTCCCCGGCACGCAGGGCCTGCCGGATCAGCCACTCGTTGTGGCCCATGCCGTAGAAGTCCGCCGTGTCGAGCAGGGTCAGACCGGCGTCGATCGCGGCGCGGACCGTCGCGACGGCCTCCGCCTCGTCCGCCGGGCCGTAGGTACCCGACATCGCACTGCAGCCCAGACCCACCGCCGGTACGTGAGGGCCGTTGGTTCCCAGGTGTCGCATCTCCATACTGCGACCGTACCTCTGAAAGTTACAAGCTACAAATACTGTAAGTAGTAGTTATCCGATCGGAAGTGGCGTAGGAGTCGAAGCCCTGGCCGCCCTTGCGGCCGAGGTGTCCGGCCTGCACCATACGGGACAGTTGCGGAGGAGGGGCGTACGACGGCTCCCTGTATTCGGCGTACAGCAACTCGGCGATGGCCAGGGTGGTGTCGAGGCCGATGTGGGGGTTGGCGTGGGGGGGGAGGCGTGGCGGCCCCCCCCCACCCCCACCCAGAACCCACACCCCCCCCCCCCCCCCCCCCCCCACCCCCACCCCCCCCCCCCCCCCCCCCCCCCCCCCCCCCCCTCTCCCC
>NZ_JBHJRX010000027.1:58758-118890 GCF_042268605.1 Streptomyces sp. NPDC056296
GGCGGTCTTTGGGGTGGGGGGGGTGGGTGGGGGGGGGTGGGGTGGTTTTTTTTTTTTCCTCCTCTCTCCCCCCCCCCCACCCCGGCCGGGCCGGGGATGGCGGCTGTGGCGAGTCGGTCGGGCACACCCTCGAGTGCTCGACCCGCAGAGTGTGCGGTTCTGCGTGACTCGCCCTGCGTGCCGCACCTGTGGGCCCGGTGTCTAGCGGGGTACGCCGGTCGTTGTGGAGTGTGCCGTCGGTCCAGTGTTCGCGGATGGTCGTACGAACCGGGTGAAGTACTCCAGCGCAGCGATGTCGTCGACAGCCTCGCGGCCGGCGACCTGGTCGATGTCGGTGCCTTGCAGCAGGCGCTTGACGGGGACCTCGAGTTTCTTGCCGGTCCGGGTGTGCGGCAGGGCGGGCACCTGGATGATCGCGTCGGGTACGTGTCGTGGTGAGGCGTGGGTGCGGATCGCGGTCTTGATGAGGTCGCGCAGGGCCTCGTTCAGTTCGTGGTCGGGTTCCAGGACGACGAACAGGGGCATCCAGTAGGCGCCGTCGGCGAGCTCCGCGCCGATGACGAGGCTTTCGCGGATGCCGGGCAGCTCGTCCACGACGGCGTAGATGTCGGCACTGCCCAGCCGTACTCCGTGCCGGTTGAGGGTGGAGTCGGACCGGCCGGAGACGACGAGGCTGCCGTGTGCGGTGCGGGTCATCCAGTCGCCGTGTCGCCACACGCCGGGGTAGGCACCGAAGTACGCCTGGTGGTACCGGGTGCCATCGGGATCGTTCCAGAAGTACAGCGGCATGGAGGGCATGGGCCTGGTGACCACGAGCTCGCCGACTTTGCCGGTGACCGGTCGGCCCTCGGTGTCGAACGCCTGGAGCGCCACGCCCAGGAGCGGGGCGGAGATCTCACCGGGCCATACGGGGGTGGTGGGGGCGCTTCCGGCGAAGCCGCTGACGATGTCGGTGCCGCCGCTGGTGGAGGCGACCTGAACGCGGGTGCCGACGTGGTCGCGGACCCAGTGGTAGGACTGGGCGGGCAGGGGCGCACCAGTGGAGCCGAGGATGCGCAGTGCGGACAGGTCCAGGGCGCGTCCGGGTTCGAGGCCGGCCTTGGCGGAAGCCTGGAGGTAGCCGGGGCTGACGCCGAGGACCGAGGTGCGGTGTTCGGCAGCCAGTTCCCACAGGCGTTCCGGGCCCGGGTGGGTGGGGCTTCCGTCGTAGAGCACGATCGTCGCGCCGACCAGAAGACCGGAGACGACGAGGTTCCACATCATCCAGTTGGTCGTCGTGTACCACAGGAAGCGGTCCCCGGGTTTGAGGTCGAGGTGCAGGCCGAGGAGTTTGGAATGCTCGAGCAGGACTCCGCCGTGCCCGTGCACGATGCCTTTGGGGGTGCCGGTGGTTCCCGAGGAGAACAGCACCCACAGCGGTGCGTCGAAGGCCACCTGCTGGAAGACGCACTGCGCCGGCTCCGCCAGGGCGTCCTCCCAACGCACCGTGTCCGCGTCCGTGGATGCGGGCAGGCCCAGGTTCGGTATCTGCACGGTGACGCGGACGGAGGGCAGCTCGGTGCGCAGCGCGTCGGTTTCCGCCCGGCGATCGTGCTGTTGGCCGTTCCACCGGTAGCCGTCGGCTGCGAAGAGGACGACCGGTTCGAGCTGGGCGAAACGGTTGGCGGCGCCGTCGGCGCCGTAGTCCTGGCCGCAGGCCGACCAGACGGCACCGATGCTGGCCGTGGCCAGGAACGCGGTCACGGCGTGCGAGGTGTTGGGCAGGTAGCCCACCACACGGTCACCGGCCGTGACTCCCCGCCTACGCAACCAGGCGGCCAGCGCGCCCACTTGGTCGCGCAGCTCGTTCCAGGTCGTGTACGAGGTGGTGCCGTCCTCGCCGACCGAGACCACTGCGGTGCCGACGGGATCACCGGCACGCAGCGCGTGCTCGGCGTAGTTCAGCCGGGCGCCGGGGAACCAACGGGTGGTCGGCATCGGGGCGTCGTCAAGGACACATTCCCATCGCTCACTGGTCCGTACGTCGAAGAACTCACCGACGGCCGTCCAGAAACCGGGCAGATCCTGGACCGACCAGGTCCACAGGGACTGGTAGTCGGCGTGGACGATGCCGGTGCGCCGGGCGACGAGGTCGGCGAACCGCGCGATGCGCGTACCGGCTGCTTCGGCTGGATCGGGCAGCCAGATCGGTTCGTCGGTGGTGGACGTCTGTGACATGCTCACCGCTCGCCTCCTGTGGTGATCGCGGGCCTCGGGACGGGTACGCGGTGCTCGGGCACGGTGACCTCGTCGGCGGTGAGGGTGTTGCTGCCCGTGCCCCGTACGCCGGCCAAACACGAGGCGTCCTCGCGGCCGGTGACGACCAGCCCGCCCCGCGCATCGGGATTCTCGCCCCGGAGCTCCCGCTGGGCCCGCCCGGGGTACGCCTCGTGACCACCGAGGCGCCGCGGCCTCCTCAAGCGGAACAGCCCGGCATCGGACCAAGCAGCGATGTCCTCCTCCGCCACCTTGCGGTCCGCTTCGGTGCCGGCGGCGTTCGCACGCAGGAGAGGCGCCAGTGCTTCCGTGCCCTCCTTCAGTACTCTGGCGGACGCGGCGGGTGCCCGCGAGGTGGCTGTGATCGTCGTCATGGGGTCCTCCGCGTTGGCGGCTCAATTGGCGCACCCCACGTCGTGAAGGGCCGCTAACGGGATTCCACGCCTGGTTCACGTCCCTGTCCTGTGTCTGGGACCTCAGTGTTCGACGCGCCGATTGGGCTGTCGGACCAGTCGAACGCCGGATTGGGCCGCAGGCTCAAGATCGTCCGTTCGCCTTGGCCTCCGGGCCCAATGCCGTTGGGCCCGGCCCGGCAGTAGAGCGTTCGATCGGGCACTCAGTTCGGCGGTGCCGATGAACCGGTCTGGTGCGAGCGGTTGGGAAGAGCTACTACCTCCGGCACGCCGAGAGCCGGATGCCCCCGGACACCGCAGCAGCAGAGACGCACCGCGCGCCCCGCACCGCCTCCGGAAACGCTCACCAGAACCCCTGCCGAGCGCAGGCCGAGCGGCGCAGGCCATCGCGGTTCGGAGGTCGGTGCCGATGTTGAGCTGGAGGCAGAGCTCACAAGGTCAGGACTTGGTCCGATGCGAGCCGGGGGTCGATGAGTATCTTGGCGTGTCCTTCGGGGTCGGCCAGGGTGGTGAAGGCTTCCCCGACGCCGGCCAGTCCTACCCGGCCGGTGATGAGGTGGGAGGCGTCGAGGGTGCCGTCGGCCAGGGCGTGGAGGGTGTCGCGGAATTCCAGCGGCGTGTACCCGACGACGAAACGGAGGTCGAGTTCCTTGTTGACGGCGAGCGAGGGACGGATCGCGTCGGCGCCCATGCAGACGCCCACGACGACGACGCGCGAGTGCAGCGGGGCCTCGGCGAGGATGCCGTCGAGCATGCCGGGGACGCCTACGCACTCGAACACCACCGGACGTTTCGGGTGGGTCGCGCCGATCTTGTCCAGCGCACGCCAGGCGGTCCACCAGGGCAGTGGCAGCTTGGTCATGCCTTCTATGGCGTCGATGCCGGCGTTGTACTCGTCGGGCATCGTGGTCATGAAGCCGTGCCCGGCGGACGCCTCCCCCCACGGGGAGTCGACCGCGGGGTCGACCACGATGTCGGCGCCGCACTTCGTCGCCAGCGTCCGGCGGCCCGCGGAGTAGTCGCTGGCGATCACGGTTGCGACGCCGCGGCTCTTCAGCACGGCGATCACCGCGAGGCCCACCGGCCCGCAGCCCAGGACGACTGCGACGTCCTTTCGGGTCACCTCGCCGCGGGTGACGGCGTGCCAGGCCACCGCCATGGGTTCGGTGAGGGCGGCGACGTCCGCGGGCAGGCCGTTGGGCACCGGAAGGGTCAGTGCCTCCTGGACGACGACGTGCTCGGCGTAGCCGCCCGGGGCGTGTGCCGAGAGGCCGACGCCGTCGACCTGCCGGCCGCGTCGCACCAGGGGAACGCTGACGACCGGTGTTCCGGGCTTGATGCGGTTGGCGCCCCAGGGTCCGTGGTCGACGACTTCGCCGTAGATCTCGTGGCCCAGGATCACTCTTTGGTCGGAGCGGAGGTAGCGGGGGTAGCCGCACAGCTCAAGCGCCTCCGCCAGTTCGTCGGCGTGGTGGCGGGCGTGCAGGTCCGAGCCGCAGATCCCGCACCGCTTGACCTCTACGAGCAGTTGGCCCGCGCCGGGTCGGGGCGTCGGCAGGTCGATGAGTTCCAGTCGGCCCTGGGTGAGGGCTGCGGCCCTCATGAGGCGTCCACGGTCGTGGCCGGCTGCCGGTTCGCGGAAGCCGACCGCGTCGTGAGGTGGTAGGCGTTCGGTTTCCATCGGACGGCCTGTCGGCGGTAGCTGAAGGTCCAGTCGGGGTAGATCGTTGCGTTGCGGCCGTTGGCGTCCTGGTAGAAGGTGCGGCAGCCGCCGGTCTCCCACACGGTGGTCGCCAGCTTCCGGTCGAGCAGGGCGTTGTAGGCGTCGTGCGTCTGCCGGTCCACCTCGATGGACGTGGCGCCGGCGAGGTCGAGCGCGCGGATGGCGTTCTTCACGTGCTCCACCTGGGCTTCGATCATGTAGACCATCGAGCTGTGTCCGAGGCCGGAGTTGGGACCGAGGAACATGAAGAAGTTCGGGAACCCCGGGACGGACACACCGAGATAGGCGCGCGGGGAACCGCCCCACACTTCGCTCATCAACTCGCCGTCGCGACCGCGGACCTTGTCGGCGAAGGGGATGTCGGTGACGTGGAAGCCGGTGCCGAAGACGATGGTGTCGACCTCGCGTTCGACACCGTCCGCGTCGATCACGCTGTGTTCGCGGATCTCGCGCAGGGCCCTGGGGACGAGCTCGACGTTCGGCTTCTGCAGTGCGGGATACCACCTGTTGGACGGCACGAGGCGTTTGCAGCCGAGGGTGAAGTCCGGGGTGAGGGCCCTGCGCAGCGCAGGGTCGGCCACCTGCCGCTCCAGGTGTTTGCGGGCGACGGCTTCCAGCAGCCGCATGAGCCGCGGCTGCTTGGCGAAGCCGAGCACCAGCAGCTCCTTGGCGGCGTAGACCTTGGCGCGCTCGATCCGCTGGCGCACGGGGCGGGCCCGGAACCGTGCTCGCTCGGCGTCGGTGATCGGCCGGTTGTCGTGGGGGGTGATCCAGGGAGCGCTGCGCTGGAAGACGTAGAGTTTGCCGGTCTGACCGGCGATCTCGGGGACGTACTGGATGGCGGAGGCGCCGGTGCCGATCGAGGCGACCCGCTCACCGGTCAGGTCGTGGTCGTGGTCCCAGCGGGCCGAGTGCATGATCTTGCCGCGGAACCGGTCGATGCCGGGGACGTCGGGGAGTTTGGGTTCGGTGAGCGGGCCCACCGCGCTGACCAGTATCCGAGCCGTCCAGGTTCCTTCGTTCGTCGTGACGTGCCAGAGCTGGTCCGTCTCGTCCCAGCGTGCCGCTTCGACCTCGATGCCGGTGCGCAGGTGCGGGCGCAGCCCGAAGCGGTCGACGCAGCGTCGTAGGTAGGCGTGGATCTCCGGCTGCGGCGAGTACGTCGAGGACCACTCCGGGTTGGGGGCGAAGGAGAAGGAGTACAGGTGGGACGGCACGTCGCAGCGGCAGCCGGGATAGGTGTTCGCGTGCCACACGCCACCGACGTCGGGCGCGCGCTCAAGGATGAGGAAGTCGGTGAACCTCGACTCCAGCAGAGCGTGCCCCAGGCCGATCCCGGAGAACCCGGCGCCGACGACGAGGACCTGCACGTGCTGGACCACAGGATCCTTGCCTGCGGGGTCGGTCATCTGGATGTCCTTTCGTGTCATGCCGCGGTCTCGCGGGCGAGCATCGTGTCGCGGTCGGTCTGGACGAAACGGGAGGTGAGCAGCGCGCCGATCGCCGCGACGGCGAAGGCGAGGGGGACGGTGATCATCATGGCGGTCTGCAGTCCGTGGGCGGAGGCCTCGTCGGCGGACCCGGAGGCCGCGGCCAGGGAGTCGGACAGGGCGCCGACGAAGACCGGGCCGGCCGCTCCTCCGAGGAGATAGCCGATGGCGAACATCAGGCCCAGCGCGCCGGAGCGCTGCTCGGGCGCGATGACGTCGGACACCACGGGGACCGCTGCCGCGAGGTAGACGATGCCGAGCAGGTAACCCAGGCTCAGGAACACCAGCAGCTGCCACAGCGCGCCCTGGCCCGCCGCGAGGCCGGCGAACGAGAACACCGCTGCTCCGACGAGGCTGACGGCAGCCACTTGGACCCGTGCCGCGGGCGACTTCCTGGCCGCCCGGTCCAGCGCTCTGCCGCCCACCAGCAGGCCGATCAGCCCGGTGACGCCTACGACGACGCCGCCCACGGCGCCGGCACTGACGAGGCCGAGGCCGTAGTAGCGCTGGAGGACGGGGGTGAGGAAGGTGCCGATGGCGTAGGCCGCGAAGTTGTAGCCGGCGAACGCGAGAAGCATCCCGTACATGGAGCGCACTCTCAGCAGCGAGAGCAGGTTCTTGCGGCGGTTGCCGCGCGTGGCACTCGCACTGGCACGCGTCGGCTCGGCGGCGCCGCGCTCCGGCTCCCGTATCCGCAGCACGAGAAATCCGACCACGACGCCCGGCACGGCCGCGATCAGGAACGGCGCCCGCCAGCTGTCGAACGCGACGGCGAGCCCGCCGGCGGTGAAGAACGCCAGGAGCGTGCCGATCGGAAAGCCGAGCATGAACAGGGAATGGGCCCGGGAGCGGCGCTCACTCGGATAGAGGTCCGACAGCAGTGACCCGGTGGCCGGCGCGTAGCTGGACTCGCCGATGCCCACGCCCACCCGGGAGGCGAAGAAGCCCCAGAAGCTGGTCAGCACTCCCCCGGCCGCCGTGGCCGCGCTCCACACGAGCAGCCCCCAGCCCGCGACCGTCCTGCGGGCGATCCGGTCGGCGAGACGCCCGAGGGGGACACCCGCGACGGCGGCGACGAGGACGAACGCGGAGGCGAGGACGCCGACCTGGGTGTCGTCGAGACCGTACTCGTCCTTGATGGGCTCCAGTACGACCGAGGGCAGGGCCCGGTCGTAGTAGTTGAGCAGGTTGCCGACGAACAGCAGCCCCAGTACGTAGCCGGCCGACGAGCGTGGCGCAGACCCACTGGTCGGACGTCTCAGGCGGGAACGAGCCATGAAAGAGATCCCTTCGCCGTTGAAGAGGGCTCGGGATGGCAGCCGGAACAAGGTCGCCACGAGCTTCGGCACAGTGTGGGCCGCATTTACCGGGCAGGCTACGTAGTCACCGCCAACGTCGACGCACGAACCTTGTTCCGGGAAACAACAGCGCCGACTAAGGTGCGGCCATGGAGAATGAGACCCCGATGGCCTGGCCCGTGCACCGGCGGATGCCGGACCTCGCCACCCTGGACGAGTCGGCACGCGCCAAGGTGATGATCGCGACCGAGCGGCTTCGCTCACTGCGCGACGTCTACGGGGACCGGTACCTCACGCAGGTACGCGAACACGTTCCGGGCTACACGGTCCTGTCCGACGAGGAGATCCGGCTTTCTGCCCGCCGGTTCATGGACATCCTCCTGGCGGAACTCTCCTCCCTGCGCGTTCCCGACGACGCTCTCCGCGAGGTGCTCAGTGAGTACGCCGCTGAGCGCGTGGCCCGGGGCGTTCCGCTCGATGCCCTGGCCATCGGCTACCAGTTGGGCTCCCGGGAGATGCTCGCTCTGCTGGACGAAGTCGCGGCAGAAGTGGATCTCCCGCTGGAACTCCTGCTCGCCGTGCACGACAGCACCTGGGAATTCTCCAACGAGGCGTCCTCGGTGTTCGCCCGGGTCAAACACGAGATGGCATTGGAGCAAGCGCACTTCGACGCCGAGCGTCGGTCGGCCTTCGCAGCGGGGGTACTCGGCGGGGTGTACCCGGCCGAACGACTCAACCGCGACGCGGCCGTTTTCGGACTCGATCCCCAGGCGCACTACGTCGCCCTGGCGGCGAGGGCCGCGACAGCCGCCGACGCCGACGCGGTCCGCCGCATCATCGCCTCCGCCGTGCGCCTGCCCGCGGACCGCCTGCTGATCGCGCAGGTCGGAACGATCCTGGGCTGCATCACGCCCAAGGCGCCCCACAGCACCCCCGATCACCTCGTCGCGGTCGGCCCCGCCCTTCCGCTCGACCGGCTCGGTGACGGGTTCGACGAGGCGGTCCTGGTGCTGGAGACCGCCGGTCAGTTCGGCATGTCGGGCGTCGTGGGACTGCCGGACCTCGGGCCGCGGCCTCTCGTACTGGCCGGGGCACACACCGCTGCCGGCCTGGACGCACGGCACATGACGGCGCTGGACGAGGCGGGGCGTTCGAACAGCGAGATCGAGCAGACCGCACAGGTGTACCTCGAGTGCGACCAGCAGGCCCCGGAGGCCGCGCGGAGGCTCGCCGTCCACCCGAACACCGTGCGCTACCGGGTCAACCGCTTCCAGCACCTCACCGGCCTGGACCTGCGGCGCACGGAGGACCTCGTCACCGCATGGTGGCTGCTGAACCGACGGCGCGTTCCGTCGCACTCGCACAGGGGTGAGACCAGGTGAACCGACCACGAAGCCACGTTCGCCTCCAGGTCCGCACCGACAGTCGGACCAAGCACCGCCGAAACGTCGACGCCCGCCGGACCGGTCGGTGGCCACGGCAGCGGCACTCGGGCTCTCGACGCCGGACCCGCCCTCGGACCGTGTTGTGCGGCAGGGACACGTCCTGGGGGACGCGTCCGTCGCCGGGCCGCGTCCCCCAGGGACCTCCGCATGGAACACTGTCCACCCGAGAGGACGAGCCACCTGCGGGCTTGCACGGTGGTGCCTGCTCGTCAGACGAACTCGGGTTGCCGAGCGGCCTCCCGTGACCGAACAGTCCTGGCGAGCATGGCTCCGAAGGCGAGCGCGAGCGGCATCTGAATCACGGTGTAGATGGCAGGGGGAAGCGACATCTCCTCGCTGCCGATCACGCTGCGCGCGATGACGATCGCCATCACCGCGTTGTGCAACCCGATCTCGAAGGAACACGCCACCGACTGCGCATGGGTCACGCGGAGCAGACGTGGCAGGAGATAGCCGAGCCCCAGGTTCACCAGGCCGAACGCAGCGGTGATGCCGGCGAGGTCTGCGAAGCCGTCGCGGAGGATCTCTCGGTTCTGCACGACGGATCCGACGATGAGGACGGCGAGCAGCACCAAGGACACGATGCGGACGGGCCGGTCCAGACGTTCGGCCAGTTGCTGCCGCCATCGGCGAACGAACATGCCGACGGCGACCGGGATCAGAACGATGGCGAAGACCTCGACGGCCTTACCGAACTGCAGGCCGAGGGACTCGTCGCCGGCCACGAAGTGGGCGGCGGCCAGGTTGTAGATCACCGGCATGGCCACGATCGCCAGCACCGAGTTGATGGCCGTCAAGCTGACGTTGAGAGCGACGTCGCCCCCGAACAGATGGCTGTAGAGGTTGGCCACCGGGCCGCCCGGTGACGCCGCGAGGAGCATCATGCCCACGGCCAGGATCGGGGGAAGGTCGAACAGATAGATCAACCCGACGCAGACCAGAGGCAGCACGACGAGCTGGGTCGCCAGAGCCGCCAGGACGGCACGCGGCCGCTGGGCGATGCGCTTGAAGTCGTCGACCGTGAGACTCAGCCCCAGGCCGAGCATCACGATGCCGAGCGCCAGGGGAAGCGCGGTGCTCACCAGGTCCACGACGAACCCCCCGCAACACCGAGGTCCGGCCGGTTCCTAGCCGCTGTACACGCCTGTTCCATCATCATCATCGAGATACTCCTTGTGTCCCGCGTCCAGGTGCTGTGCCGCGCACACAACAGGAGAGTCCAGGCGGATGCCTACCTCGCTTGCACATGATGCAACCTGATGGTCATGTCGGTGACCCGGTCTTTCTTAGAATTTAGAATAAGTACCGGTCGGAGGCTTATGCTGTGCACGTGGCCCTCCGACGAACGACCTCGCCCCGTACCGCCGACGAAATGGCAGTCGCCGAGTTGCGTGAGGCCATCGTTCGCGGGGACCTCGAGCCTGGCGAACCGATCCGGCAGGAGGAGACCGCCCGGGAACTCGGACTCAGTGTCATCCCGGTACGCGAGGCGCTGAAGACCCTCGCGAACGAAGGCGTCGTCACCTACCGTCCGCAGCGCGGTTACGCGGTCGCCGAACTGCACGCCGACGGTGTGGACGGGATCTTCCGGGTCAGAGAACTGCTGGAAGGTGAGGCCGAGCGTATCGCCGTGCGGCGGATCGGCCCCGACGGGATCGCAGAGATGCGGAAGGCGCTGGAGGAACAGCGCCTGGCCGCCGCCGAGCGCGACGTGGTGAAAGTGATCCGCACCAATCGGCGCTTCCATTTCGTGCTGTTCGAACGGTGCGACAATCCGCTGCTGATCCGATACGTGCGCCAGACCTGGGACTCGCTGGATCCGCACCGTGCCGTCGCCTACCGCAAAGCCCTGTCCGAGGGCGCCGGGACGGACTCCGACCGGATCCACCAGGAGCATGTGCAGGTGGTCGAGGCACTCGAGTCCGGCGACCACGATCTGGCGATCCGGTTGCTGGTCGGGCACCGAGCGGGTGGGCAGGTGGTTTTCCATCACCTGCTCCAGAACGGTGCCTGAGCCCCCGCCGGCGCCCCGTCATCCGGCGATCACGTTCGTGAGACCCAGCCGGCGCGCCCGGCCCTCCTCCCACAGACGGATCGTGTAGGTGACCAGGAAGGCCAGCAGGGTGATCAACAGCACCAGCGCGAGCAGCCGTTCGGTGGTGCTGTCGACGGCATAGCCGGTGATCAGGAAGCCGAGTCCGTTGTAGGCCGCGAACATCTCGGCCAGGATCAGGCCCAGGAAGCACGCTCCGAAGCCGATCCGCAGCGAGGCCACGACCGTCGGCGCGATCGACGGCAGCACCACCAGCCGCAGTCGTTGGGCGAGGCTCAGCCGGTAGGAGTCCGCGACGCGCAGTCGGATCTGCGGGATGGTCGTCGTAGCGGTCGCGGTCAGGAGCATGATCGGGAAGACGCCGTGTATCAGCGAGAACACGATACGGGCTTCCTCGCTGAGACCCAGTGCCATCAGGATCACCGGGTACAGGACGATTTTCGGTACCGCGTAGGCGACGACGAGCAGGGGCGAGACGACCCGGTACCAGAATTCCGACAGGCCGAGGAGGAACCCGCCGACGACCCCGATCCCCGCAGCGACCGCGAAGGAGATCGCCAGGGATCGGACGGTCACGATCAGGTCCGGCCACCACTCGCCGAGGTAATCGGCGAGGACGACGCCCGTTCTGCCCGGTGCGGCGACGTCGGCCGCTCCCAGGATCATGTGGAGCGCCTGCCACAGCAGCAGGATCGCCACCGGAACCAGCCATCGCCCCCCGTAACGCCACAGCCGTCGGTCGGCGATGCCGGGACGCCCCGCACGCCGTTCCGTCGCTTTGACACCAACTGTTTGCGTACTCATGCGTCCTTCCGGTGCAGTCGCTTCTCGACGGCGCCGAGCCCGAGCACCACGCCGATGGCGATCACCAGGACGATCGCTATCACCGCGTACATCCGGGTGGTCTCGAAGTTGTTGTAGGAGTAGGCGATCTCGTGGCCGAGGCCGTTCGTGGACAGCAGGAACTCGGTTCCGACCACCGCGACGATCGAGTAGGACGAGGCGAGCCGCATGCCGCTGAACACGTGTGGCCAGGCGGACGGCAGGTAGACCTGCCGGATGAGTCCGGCGGTGCCCAGGCCGTAAGCACGTGCGACGGAGACCAGCACCGGACGTGTGGTGCGGAACCCGATCGCCGTATTGATCGCCACGGCGGGCGCGGAGGCCAGCACGCCGACCGCGACAACCGGAGCGGTGCCCCCTCCGAGCACCGCGATGAAGATCGGATAGAGCGCGAAGATCGGCACGGAGTAGACCAGCAGCAGCCAGGGCTGCACGGCCTCGTCGACCAGCCGGGACCGCCAGAGCCCGACGCCCGCCGCGAAGCCGGCCAGGGTGCCGAGCACCAGCGCGGCGACGATCTCCAGCAGGGTGGTCAGGAGGTGCTCGTCCCAGAAATTCTTCTGGGCGAGCAGACCTCCGGCGTCGGCCAGTGCCAGGCTGATCGGCCGGAAGACCTGCCGGTCCAGTACTCCGGATCGTGCGGCCAGCTCATAGCCGGCCACCAGCGCGACGACGATACCGAGTCGCGCGGTCGTTTCCCGCCGTGCGGTTCCGCCGCCGCTCATGCGGCACCGGAACCGAGGTCGTAGGCGAGCTGGGCCTGTTCCTCCAGGCTCGCCCAGATCTCCCGGGACACTTCGGCGAACTCCGCGGTCGCCAGGAGTGACGGGGTGCGGGGGCGGGGCAGCGGATTCCGTATGACGGTGTGCACCCGGGCCGGGCGGGCCGAGAGCACGACGATCCTGTCCGCGAGCAGCGCGGCCTCCTGTATGGAGTGCGTGACCAGTACGACCGTCGCCTGCGTCTCGTCCACGATCCGCAGCAGTTCGCCTCCCAGCAGGAGCCGGGTCTGCTCGTCCAGTGCGCCGAACGGCTCGTCCATCACCATGATGCTCGGTCGGGGCGCCAGCCCGCGGGCGATGGACACCCGCTGGCGCATCCCGCCCGACAGCTGGGCCGGGTAGGCGGACTCGAAGCCCTGCAACCCGACCGTGCGGATCAGCTCCGCCACCCTTTCGTCGCGGACGCGACGGGGTTCACCCATCACCTCCAGGCCGAAGCCGACGTTGCTTTCGACCGTGCGCCACGGGAACGTCGAATCCTCCTGGAACACGATCCCTATCTCACGACTCGGGCCGATGACCCGTTCACCGCCCAGCCGCACCTCGCCCTGCGTCGGCGTCCGCAGCCCGGAAAGAATCTCCAGGAGCGTGGTCTTGCCACACCCGGAGGGCCCGCACACCGCGACGAACTCGCCGCGCCGCACGGTCAGATCGATGTCGTCGAGCGCGGTCACCGGGCCCGCCTGGGAGGAGTACACCTGCCGGACATGGCGCACGTCGAGGAGAACGTCGTCGGTCATCGGCCCGGCTCCGAGGAGAGCTGGGAGGGATCGACCTTGGAGACCCCCTGTGGCAGATGGCTCTGGTCGAGGATGTTCTCCAGCGGCTGCGTGTCCGCCTCGGTGATCCCGGACAGCCGGGCCCCGGCCAGTGCGGCGTTGACCGGTTCGGGATCCAGCCCGACGTCCCAGTGCGCAGGGTCCTTGACAAGCTCGCTCACCAGCGAGCGGACCGGCTCGGCCGGTTGCTGCAGATGTGCGGCGAGCATGTCTCCGGCCGCCTCCGGGTTCTTGCGGACCCAGAGGTTGGCCTCATGCAGGGAGGCGAGGAAACGCTTGACCAGGTCGGGTTGTTCGCGGGCGAACTTCGCACTGGTGATGGTCGTGGTCACCTGGAAGCGGGGAACGAGTTCGGTGGTGTCGAGGACCTTGAAGCGAGGGTCGGAGCACAGCGGTCCCACCCCCGGCACCAGGTCGACCGCACCCTTCTGCAGGAGTGCCAGTCCTTCCCGCATTCCACCGGTCGCCTTGAGGGTGAAATCGTCCTGGCCGAGCCCGGACCGCGCGACGTACAGCCGGGTGATCCCCTCGCTCGCGGACCCCGGGTTGGTGTAGCCGATGGTGCGGCCGGCCAGTTCCTCGAAGCTCTTGAACGGTGCGTCCTTGCGGACGAGCGTGCAGCCGTCGCGGACACTCTGGGTGCCACCGCCGACGATCTTCACGTCCGACCCCTGCTGGACGGCCTGGAGGGAGGCGTTGACGGAGGCGTCGGCGAAGGCCAGGTCTCCCGACATCAGGAGCCTGATGGTCGTGCCGCCGCCGGTGCTGCTGACGACCTTGTCCACGGCTATACGGTTCTTCTTGAACATCCCCTGCTTGTCGGCAACGAGGTAGGGAAGTCCGTAGGGAACGCTGGTGTAGTTCGACACCGCGACCTGGATGTGGTCCACGCCTTCGGCGTCCTTGGTCGAGCGTTCGGACGAGCTGCTGCACGCTGTCGCGGTCAGGGGCAGCAAGGCCAGCATCATGACAGGGGCGGCGCGCCCCCGGCCGGAACGAATCATGTTCACGGCATCCCTTCGTCGGGACCAGGAACGAGCGGCGATCCGCTCACTCTCAGGAAGTGCGGCGAGATTATAAATTCGAATAATTGCGGTCAAGGGGTTGGTGCCCCCGAATATTTCTGTGGTCCGCGCCGGGTCAGGGGGCCGCGAAGTCCTGGACGGCGACGTTGAGCGTCTCTTCCCGGACCGAGGAGTTGGGCCCGAGCACCGCGGCCAGGGCGGGCGCGAGTTCGCCGCAGGCCGCCATCAGCGGGCGGGCCAGCCTGTAGAGGGTGTGGTCGGGCAGCCGGTGCTCGGGGCCGGCGATCACCACCGAGCCGAGCGGAGCACCGTCGGCGGGGTCTATCAGCGGAGCGGCGACGCCATTGATGCCACGGTGGTTGGCGCTGCGGGAGATCGCGAAGCCGTCGGCGCGTATCCGGGCGAGGCCCACCGCGGTGGGGCGCTGCTGGTGGACCGGGCGTCCGTCGATCACCTTCCGCGCCTCGTCGTCGGGAAGCCAGGCGAGAATCACCGTTCCGCTGCATCCGGTCGTCAGCGGTGCCCGCTCACCGATCCGCACTGCCTGCCGTCGTTCCCAGTCAGTCGTGTCCGACCCGAGTACCAGCACCCGGTGTGCACCGCTGCGCAGGTGCAGCGTCACGGTCTCGGACGACAGGGCGGCGAGCCGGTTGATGACAGGGCGAGCTCGCTGAAGCAAGGCGGGGCGCGGTCCGATCAGCGATGCCAGGCCGATTCCCCGGATCCCGATCCGGTAGCCGTCCCGCCCGGCACGGTCGACGAACCCGTCGTTCTGCAGAGCCCGCAGTGCCCGGTACGCCTTCGACTTGGAGAGTCCGGTGGCGGCGGCGATGGCCAGCAGCCCGGCCGGCTGCCGCATCGCGGCCAGAGACTCCAGCACGTGCAGGGCCCGCACCGGCCCGTCCGCGTTTCCGTTGTTCTTCTCCATGCACGCCCCTTGGTTCGAGTATGTGCAACTCCGATTGCAGGCCCTGCCGCCAGGCCGAAGACTTGTGTTCACGGATCGCGCTCTGTGTCTCGGAGCGCCTGACAGAACGAATGACGTCCGTGCACGAACAGCGCGGTACCGCCAAAGAGCTCGTGATAGGGGCCATGGCTGCGCCGCGGACCGTCCGGCCTTCGGCAAGCAGACCCGCTACCACTGAGCAGGTGCGCCTCTCCCCTGCGTCGGCGCAGCCGAGGTCAGCCTGCTCGCCACCCAGCCCGCCGTGAAACCCGCCGGTATGGACACCAGCCCGGTGGTGCCGAGCGGGAACCAGTTGAAGTCCGCCGAGGGAAAGAGCGTCCCCGGGGCTCCGGAAACGGCCGTGCCGAAGAACTGCAGCACCGCCGTGGTGCCCAGACCGGTGTAGATGCTCCACACGATGCCCGCACGGGTGCACCGGGACCAGAACAGCGCGAAGACCAGAGCCGGCGCGATGGCGGACGCGGCGGCGCTCACCGCGAACTGTGCGAGGAAGTCGATGTTCCAGTTCTGGGCTCCGATCGACAGCGCAACGGCCCCGACCCCGACAGCCGGGATCGCCCAGCGCATGGCCCTGACCTCCCTGCCCTTGGCAACGCGTCCGCTGCGGGAGCGCTGCGCATAGATGTCGTTGACCAGGGCGGCACCGGCGCTGAGTGTGAGGGCGGCGACAACCGTCAGGCTGGTGAGGAACACTGCGGAGACGGTCGCCGCGACGAGAAGCCCGCCGCCCCAGTGCGCGCCGAGGGTTTTCACGAGCTGCAGCAGTGATGCGGCCGACTGCGGATCGAATCTGCCGTGCCGTTGCCCGTCTCCGAACGCGGACGCACCCAGCCCGAGAATCACCGCCAGAACGCAGAACACCCCGACCATACCGATGGCGTGGACGACCGACCGGCGTGCCGAGGCGCCACTGTCCGCCGTCTTCACACGCATGATCATGTGAGGTACCACAGCCGCGCCGAGCAGAACGGTGAGCTGCAGGGACACCAGGTCCAGCCGTCCGGCGAGATCGGTCCCGTAGGCCACGCCCGGTGCGTAGTAGCCGCCTGGAACGGGGCTGTGCTCCGCGGCGTCGGCGAGAAGGCGATCGGGGCTCCAGCCGGTCCACGCCATGAGTACGACCACGAGCAGACCCATGCACAGGAACAGCACCGCGGTTTTGACAGCCTGCAGCACGGTGTTGCCGCGCATTCCGGTCAGGGTGGCGGCGCAGACGGTCATCGCACCGATGAAGATCGTGCACCACTGCGCCCAAGCCGTTCCCTCCATGCCGACGAGGGCAGCCGTGGCCCTGCCCGCTGCCGTCAACTGGACGACGGCGAGCGGCAGACACACGCAGAGCGTCGCCGCGGTCGCCGCGACGCGGATGCCTCTGTCGGCGAACCTGGCGTCAAGGGTGTCGCCGAGGGTGAAACGGCCGGCGTCGCGGAGCGGACGGGCCAGTACGAGCAGGAAGCCGAGTGCGCCCGCCGTGGCGGCGGCGAGGATCGTTCCGTCGTACGCGGCGAGGGCGACCAGGCCGGTGGTACTGAGCAGAGTGATGACGGAGATGGAGTCGCCGGTCAGGGCGAGCGCATTGGTCCAGGGCCGCACGGAATGACCAGAGGCGTACATGTCCTCAATGCCGTGGGAGTTGGCGCCGAGCAGCAGGCACAGCAGCAGTGTCAGCGAGATGACCAGGAGGAACGCTGTCAGCGGTGCGGCGTCGGCGAACGTGCCGGCGCCCAGGGGAACAGATGCCGGAGGGGTCACCGGTCGCTCCCGGCGCCGTGGGCTTCGGCCCGTCTCTGGTGATCGCCCGCCCCTGCTCTGCGGCTGTGGCGTTCGAAGCGCCACGCTGTGGCAAGAAGGACCGCACCTTGCAGGGCGAACAGCAGCATGCCCAGGGGCAACTCCCCCATCACGGCTCTGGCCGGCCAGGTGGCCGCGCCGAGCGAGAGACAGGCGATCAGCACGCATGCGGTGACGTTGACGCGCAGGAAGCTCCGGCGCAGTCTCCGCTCCGCTCCGAGCGGTTGCGGCAGAGAACTGCCGTACTGAGAGACGTGGAAGAACGAGTGTTGCTGCGGTGGCGCCGGGTACTGAGCCGGACTCACGGTTGCTCCTGGAGACGGGACGGCTGCGGTCGCCCGTGGACTCGGTGCCGGGCGACCGGCGAGGGCTTTCGCGATGACTGGACACGGCCGCACCCCCGGCCCGCGGAGCGCCCTCCGAACGCCCGGGCATCGCATAGCGGGGTGACGGCCCGCGCTGTGTGGCAGAGCACGGGCCGGTTCCCGACGTGCCGGCGACGACTGCGCCGGATTCGTGATCACCCGGCGTCGGGGGCGCACCGACGACTTGTCGGCAGCGAGCAGCGCGCGAACGGCTGCAAGGGTGGGCCCGGCGGGTGCTCAGGAGGGTGTCGGCTGCTTCCGCAGCTGCTCGGGGGCTGCGGCAGCGGCCTGGACGAGTGCCGTGATGTCCGGGGCGCCGTCCAGTTCGGCCGCCAGGGCGGCGAGGTGGTGGGCCTGGTCTTCAGGGATGGCCCGGGTGGCGTTGGCAAGGTACTTGGCGTGGATCTCGCCGTCGGTCATCGGGTCGTCGGGCGTGCCGTGGCTGGCGGCGACTTTACGGCGCAGGGTGCGGCCGTCGGCGAGGTGCAGACGTACCTCGCCCGGGAAGCGGGCGGGGAAGTCGGTGTCCGGGTCGGGCGTGCAGGTGGTGAGGGCGGCGAGGGCGAGGGTGGCGGGGTCGTCGAGCGGGTGGTCGTAGAAGGTGGCGAGGTCGGCGGGGCGGCCGGCGAGGGTGGTGGCGACGACGTACTGGATGCTGAAGAGGGCGTCGTAGATCGTCTGGGGAGCTCGCTTGCGGTCGGCGGGTTCGGCGACGAGGTCCATGAGATGGGTGGCTGTGGGGCATTCGATGCGGTCGACCTGCTGGGCGGTGAGGTGGTCGGTGCCGAGGTCGGTGAGCAGGGCGCGGGCGGCGTCGGCGAAGGCGTGGGTGAAGTGGCAGCAGGGGTAGGGCTTGAGGGCGATGTCCGTGGTCATCCACCGCTTCCCGAGGTCGTGCAGGCCGAGGCTGTCGGCGGTGACCGTTTCACCGAGGTGGCTGGCGTACAGACCGCCGCGGCCTTCGAAGACGGTGGCCGGGCCGCGGAAGCCTGCTTCGGCGAGGGTGACGGCGGTGATGCCGGCCTGGGCGGCCCAGCCGGGGTGCATGCGCTTGAGCCAGGAGCCGTGCAGTTCGAGGATGCCGGCGGCCTGGCTGCCGCACAGACCGAGGGCACTGGTGAGCGTGTCGGTGTCGAGGCCGCGGAGTCTTGCGGCGACGCAGGCGGCGGCGAAGGTGCCGATGATCCCGGTGGGGTGGAAGCCGCGCATGTGGAACTTGCCCGCGCCGGCGGCGGCGAGCCGGCAGCCGACCTCACATCCGATCACGTAGGCGAGCAGTACCTCTGCCCCGGAGGCGTGCTGTTCCTCGCCGACGGCGAGGGCGGCGGCCAGGGCTGGTGCGGTGGCGTGGTAGATCGCGCCGATGTGGGTGTCGTCGAAGTCCAGACCGTGGATGAGAGTGCCGTTGATCAGGGCGGCGGAGGTGGTGGGCAGGGATGTGCCGAAACCCAGGGCGTGGGCCTGTTCACCCGTGCCGAGGCCGGTGCCGGCCCGGTGGACGGCGTGTCCGAAGTCCATTCCGGTGGCGGCCAGGGCCAGGCCCAGGGCGTCGAGTATGTGCGCCTTGGCGGTCTCCCGAACGGGCTGGGGCACGTCTTCCCAGGTCATTTCGGTCACTGCGGCGGCGAGTTGCTGCGCGAGCGATGCGGTGGTGGTGTCGGTGCGCATGTGGAGTCGGCTCTCCTGCGGAAGTTGAGGGACGGTGACAGAGCGGTCGGGGTGCGGGTGAGGGCGGTCAGTACCCGGCCGGGGCGAGGTGCCGGAAGCGGCTGCCGTGGAAGACGAGGGGGTCGCGGGCGGGTTCGGCGGTGATGGCCTGGATGCGGAGCAGGGCGATCTGGTGGTCGCCGGCGGGCATTTCGGCTTCGAGGGTGCAGTCCATCCACAGGACGGCTCCGTGCAGCAGGACGGCGCCCTCGTCGGTGGTGTGGTGCTCGATGCCGACGAATCGGTCGTCGGTGCGGGCGGCCAGAGCACGGCAGATGTCGTTCTGGGTGTGGGCCAGGACGCTGACGCCGATGCGGGGCAGGGTCCGCAGCTTGGGCCAGGTGGTGGAGGTGTTGGCCACGCACAGGGAGATCAGCGGCGGGTCGAGCGAGACGGGGGTGAAGGTACTGGCGGCGATACCCTGCGGGGTTCCGGTGTTGTCGCGGGCGCAGACGGCGGTGACGCCCTGGGGCACGCATGCGAAGGCGGCTCGCAGTTCGCCGGGGTCGAGGTTGGTCGTGTCGAGGTTCATGTCTTCCTCATCAGGTGAGCCACGGAGCGGGGGAAGCGCGCCGGGGGCCGTCAGGCGTCGGGTACGGCGAGGTCGAGGAGGGGGGCGTGCTGCTGGGCACCGAAGGTGTCGCGTTCGCCTACTCCGCCCTGGTCGCCACGGCGGACAAGGGTGAACTTGAAGGCGAGGGCGGGTGCGAAGAACGAGCAGTAGGTGATGTCCGTGTCAGGGACGCGATACAGGGCCGCGATCGCTTCCCGGGTCAGGACGTCGCTGTCCCGGACGCGGGCGTAGGGGGCGGGATCGGTGAACATCACGTCGAAGGTGATCTCGTAGGGGCCGGCGTTCTTGCTGCGGATCACCGAGGCCAGTTCCCTCAGCGGGGTCGTGTCGCTCATGCGGGGCCTGCCGTCTTCCGGGTCACGGGGAACAGGTCTTTCAGCCCGGTGGCGTCCATGACGTGATAGACGGTGAACGCGGAGACCGGGCCGATCGGGTTGTCCATGGGGTTCAGAGGCAGGGCGAGGTTGCCCGCGGTGGCGAGCTGGCCGGGGTAGGGGGCGTGGAGGACGGCGACGCGGGCGGTGGTGGCGACCGCCTTGGCCAGCTCGGGGGTGGGGGCCGTGGCGGTGCCGAGAATGCCGACCTCGTGGGGTAGCTGGCGGGCGGGTTCGAGGTGGCCCATGACGGCGTCGCGGCCGTAGACATGGAAGTCGAGACGTGCGGTGCCGTCGGCCAGCTGCGGGTGCAGACCGGCCGTGTACTTGTGCACCAGTTCGAGCAGGTGGTCGAGTTGCCCGATCAGCAGAGGGTCGCGGACGCCGCCGATGAACGCGGCGCGGTGACCCGTTACGGCGGCTCCTTCGAGTTTGACCGTCGGCGGTTGGTCACGGTGGACGCTGCCGGTAACGCGGACGGTGCGCTCGCTCACGGCGACGTAGGTGCAGCCGGTGACGTCGAGGACGCCGTCGGGGCCGGGCAGCAGGTCGGGGCGGGCCTTCTCGTACAGCGTGTGGGCGGCCACCGACAGGGGGGTGCAGCGCTGGCCCGGGCTCATCGGGGTGAGCTCGAAGGCGTCGGGCCAGTAGGTGGCGAGAACACCGCCGCCCTTGGGTTCGGCGCAGGCACCGCCGCATTCGAGGATCTTGCCGGCGTGCCAGGCGATGCCCGGCTGCACGCCGCGGCTCATCGCCCAGGCGGCGTGCGGAGCGGGGTCATAGGCGCGTCCGGCGATGACTACGTCGAAGGGCTCGTCGCCCTCGATGAGGTCGGTGAAGGGGGCGGCGCCCATCTGTCCCACCAGGTGGGCGGTTGCGTCGATGTCGGCCGGGGTGGGCAGCTCGCCGCGGACGTTCGGCGAGATCCTGCCTTCGGCGAGGCGCTGCACCGCGATGGCGGGGTCGATGTCGGCGTAGACGGTGGCGACGCGCAGGGTGATGTCTTCTTCAGCGGCGATCCGGCTGACCAGTGCCATGAGGTGGTCGACCTGGTCGCGGGTGCCGGCGCCGCCGGCGGAGCCGATGAACAGCGGGATGCCGTGGCGGTGGACGGCCTGGAGCAGAGGGCGCAGGTCGCGCAGGTAGGAGGAGTCGGAGACGAGGGTGGAGCCGAGGGCGAGCAGGTAGGGGCCGGGGTCGGTGGATCCGGAGTCGACGACGATGGCGTCCACCCCTTGCCCGACGCAGTCCCAGAAGTCCTGCTCGGGATAGCCGTAGCCGAGCATTCCGGTGGGGGTGAGGATCCGCGTGAGCGGGGGCTGTGTGGTGTTCACGCGCCGCCTGCCTCGGTGGTCTGCGCGGCGAGGGTGACGGGCGGAAGGCCTAGGTTGCCGCGCAGGGTGGTGTCGGCGTAGTCGGTCCTGGCCAGGCCGCGGCGCTGGAGTTCGGGTACGACGAGGCGGGCGAAGTCCTCGTAGGAGCCGGGAAGGCTGCCCGCGGCGAGGACGAACCCGTCGCAGCAGGTGCCGAACCAGTCCTCCATCTGGTCGGCGACCTGCTCGGGGGTGCCGATGAACATGCCGGCCTCGTCCAGGGTCCCGCGCCGGGAGTAGTGGACGAAGTCGCGCACCGTGGGGTGGGACTTGCCACTGGCCTTGAGGACGCCGTCGCGCAGGCCCTGCCACGACATGCGGGCCAGGTCCTCGTCGGAGAACGGCTCGTCCAGGTCCCGGTCGGAGAAGTCGACGTTCAGACCCTCGCACAGCAGCGCCAGGCCGTCCTCCTCGCGGGCGAGGCCGCGCAGCAGGGCCTCCTTGAGGCGCACCTGCTCGGGCGTCTCGGCGACGATCACACCGACGGCCGGGGTGACCTTGACCTGGTCCGGGTCGCGGCCGGCGTCGGCCACGGCCTGCTTGACTGAACGGTAGTTGGCGATGCCGGCGTCTCGGTTCTTGAAGGCGGTGAACACCACGTCGGCCCAGCGGCCGGCGAACGCCTTGCCGCGCCCGCTCATGCCGGCCTGCAGCAGCACCGGTTGACCCTGCGGCGTGCGCGGTACCGTGAACGTGCCCTCCGCCTGCAGGTACTTGCCGCGATAGCGGGTGGGATGGACCTTGGCCGGGTCGGCGAAACGCCCGCTCTCCTTGTCCATCACCAGCGCGTCGGGCTCCCAGGAGGTCCACATGCGGGTGACGATCTCCAGGAACTCGTCCGCCCGGTCATAGCGCTCGTCGTGACCGAGGTGCAGGTCACGGCCGAAGTTGGCGGCCTCCGAGTCGTTGAGGGAGGTGACGATGTTCCACGCGACACGTCCGCCGCTCATCTGGTCCAGGGTGGCGAACAGCCGGGCCACGTGGAACGGCTCGTAGTAGGTGGTCGAATACGTGGCGCCCAGGCCGAGGTGCGTGGTGGCCATGGCCATCGCCATCAACACCGCGGTGGGGTCCATCTTCACCGCGCGGATGCCGTGTTCCACCGCCAGGTCGGACGAATGACCGTAGATCTCCGGCATCGCCAGGCGGTCGTCGAAGAACGCCATGTCGAAACGGGCATCCTCCAGGGTGCGCGCGATGCGCTGGTAGTAGCGCGGGGTGAGGAAGTCGGGAGTAGAGGCGGGGTGGCGCCAGGACCCGACGTAGTTCGAGCAGTTCTGGGCCTGCAGGAAGGCGATCAAAGTCATCTGCGGAGAGGAAGAAGTCATGCCAGGAGGCTCATTTCCGTGGTCCTGGGCAGCGTGCGCGCCACCAGGAAGGTGTACAGACAGGCGATCGGCACCGACAGCAACGCGTAGGCGGCCGGAGCGAAGGCCATCGTGGGATCGTTCAGAAGGACCGGGCTCAGCGCGATCGCGATCGCCAGCGGGGTGTTGTGCAAGCCGATCTCCAGCGAGGCCGCGACCGCCTGGCGGTGCGCGACACCGCCCAGGCGCGGTACTCCGTAGCCGATCGCGATACTCAGCAGGACGAGCAACAGGACGATGTGTCCCACCCCGCGGAAGGCCGGGCCGATGTGTTCCCGCTCGGAGACGATCGCTCCGGCGATGGTGACGGCCAGCAGAGCGGTGGAGAAGATCTTCACCGGACGTTCCATCCGCCGAGCGAAGTCCTCCCGGGCCCTGCGGACCAGCATTCCTACCACTATGGGGACCAGGACGACGGCGACGACCCAGACGATCTTGCTGAACTGAAGGCCGACCCTCGCGCCGTCCTCCAGCAGGTGCTGGATGGACAGGTTCGCGATCAGCGGGAAGGTGACGGCGGATATCACCGAGGTGAGGGCGGTGATCGTGACGTTCAGCGCCACGTCGGCACCGGCCAGGTGGCTCAGAAGATTGGACATCGGTCCGCCGGGTGTCGCGACGAGCAACATGACGCCGACCGCCAGCGCCGGCTCGGGGTCGAAGAAGGCGATCAGAGCGAGACCGACCAACGGGATGACAAGGAACTGGCACGCGAGAGCCAGCAGCACAGCCCGAGGGACCGTCAGCACTCGGGTGAAGTCCGCCCACTTCAGGGACAGCCCGAGACCCGCCATCACGATGCCGATGGCTATGGGCAGTCCCACCGTGACCATCATGTCGGCTCCCAATCGCTGGTGTTACCGGCGAGTCAACGCCTCTCCCGCATGGTGGCTCTGCCCGCACCGGCGGAGCTACGGGCACCTCACCAAAGAATTTTGTTCCGCGAAACAAAAAGAGTTGATCGCATTGCGGGCAGGTAGGGTGCTCTTGTGCAGGCAGACGAAGCGGAACAGAAGCGGGTGGGTGTTTTCCTGCGAGCACTGGAAGCAGAGCTCGACCAGCTCGCCAGGGAAGGCCAGAACGCGGTCGTTGCCGAAAAGACGGAATTCGCCGACCTCGAGATGGGCGACCTGACCCGCGCAGCGGTCGGTGCCGCATTCGCCGCCCTCCGCGAAAGGCGCGACATCGACACCGAGGAGCGCAGGGTCCTCGCGGACCTGGGAGCACTGAGGGCACGGCAGGGCGTGCCCCTGCACGCCATGGTGTACGGGTTCCGCCGAATCGCCGTCCTCGTGATGGAACGCTCCCGGATGCTGGCCGACCGGCACCGCATCGGGGCCGAGACCATGTACGAGCTGTTGTCACGGCAGTGGGCCTGGGTGATCGACGCTTTGAGCATCGCAAGCGAAGAACACCGAAAGACCGAGCTGGAGCTGATCCACGACCGGCAGGAGAAACGGGCCGCATTTCTCCACGGCCTCTTTTCCGGAACCATCGGGGCGGGGGACCTTCAAGCCGCCGCCGCCGAGCACGGGCTCGACCCCCAGGGGACCTATTTCGCCTTCCGGACAGCGGCCAACGATTCCGGTAGCCGCCGCCGGCTTGCCCAGACAGGCTTCGTAGAGAGCTACGAAGGCGGTCTGGCGGGACTGCAGGCGCGTCCCCCGCAGGTACACGTCGGCGACTTGATCGCCATAGGAACGATGCTGCCGCTGTCCGCCGCCCCCGTGTCCTTCACCCAGGCCACGACCGCTTTCACCGTCGCGCAGGCTTTCGAGCTGACGGGCCTCGTCTCCATCACCGATGTGCCTGTCCAGGCGGCCGTCATGGCAGAAAGGGAAATGGGCGCTTTCGTGACCGAGCGGTGTTTCGGGGCGTTCTCCGACCAGCACCGACCGCTCTATCAGCAGACACTCGCCGCATACCTCACACATGACATGAACGCCAAGGCCGCCGCAGATGCCCTGCATCTGCACCCGAACACCATGCGGTACAGGATCAGACGGTTCGAGGAGACCAGCGCTCTCAGGCTCGACCGCGTCGACGACATGGTCGCTGTCTGGTGGGCTCTGCAGCACCTGCGCATCGCCGGCCATCAGCGCCGTTCCCTCGACTGATCCGATCTCCCGCTCCCTTGGGCGGAAGCCCGGATGCGCAGGGCTCAGAGAAGTATCAGCCGCCGGAAGGGTAGTAGGCGGCGCCCTCCATCAGACGGCGGGCGGTGCGGCTGAAACCGAGCAGATCGAAGTGGACGTGGAGCCTTTCGTTCGCAGGGCGGGCCTTGACCCGGACCGGGGTGATTCCCGACGGGTGGCCGATGAGCAGCGTGTCCGGGACGAGATGGCCGGCGACCTCGGCGACGAGGCTGCCCGTGATGCGAGAGGCCGCCGCCAGAGAGACGGAGGCAGTGCCGGCGATACTTTCGTGGAGGCGGCCCATGAAGACCAGGTGAACGCGCAGGTCCATTTCCGCCCCTTCGACGGTGGCACCGCTCAGGGTGCGGTAGTCGCCCGCGGGCGAGACCAGGCCGATCAGTGGGAGCCCGCGTCCGCCTGGGTCGTCGACGCCGCGCCAGTCGTAGCCGGGCAGCAGGAGGGCAGTGGCTTTGCCGCGGATTTCACGCAGTTCCTCCTGCACGGTCGTGGCGCCGATCGCCTCAGCCGTCTCACTTCCGGTAAGTCCGAGATCGGAGGCTCGGACCCAGACCACGGGGTTACCCGCGTCGCACAGGGTGACTGTGAGTCGTCGGCCGTCCTCCAGTACTACGGTGTCCACAGGCGTGCCGGTGGGCAACAGCCGACCGGTCTTCGCGCCGACGGTGGAGGACCAGTCCATGACGATCTCCGCGCCGCTGCCCGGCACACCCGGCAGAACGAAGTCGCCGGTGGCCAGCGCCTTGCCGGCGCGGACGGGGACGTGGGCGATGATGCGCTTACCGGTGTTGGTGTTGTGAATGCGCACTTTCGTGACTCCCTCGACGGCGGGCACCAAGCCCTCGTCGATCGCGAAGGGACCTACTCCGCTGGAGATGTTGCCGCAGTTGCCGTTGTAGCTGACTTCGTCGGTTTCGATGCCGACCTGGGCGAAGGTGTAGTCGATGTCCGCGCCGGGACGGTCGGAGCGGGCGATGATCGCGACTTTGGACGTGATGGGCCGAGAGCCGCCCAAGCCGTCGACCTGAAGCACGTCCGGGGTGCCCATGAGGCGTTTGAGTACCCGGTCCCGTTCCGGGCCCGGGGAGGGCAGGTCGCTCTCGACGAAGAACAGTCCCTTGCTGGTACCGGCGCGCATCAGCACGCAGCGGATCGCTTGCTGATCGGGATGAGCCATGGTTCGGATCCTCCGGAGTCACGGGTTCAGGGGCATCCTGCGGCCGGCGGGAACGGGACACCGACGACAGTCAGCGAGTGCTGGGACAGACACGTGCGCACGACTGCGGCCCCGTTCGCGCGTACGGGAAGCGACGAGCCGCCCGGCACTAGCGGCGCTGTGCTCGACGTGAAGCCTGCGGCCAGGTTCTGCGGCGGTGCACGCGACGACGCGGCACGCGTTGACCCGACCCGAGGCCGACAAGCGCAGAGCGGCCGTCGACCCCGACGAGGCACGCGTCGTCGCAGAGGGTGGTGGACACACCGTGAATGCACGGGCCGGCCGTTCAGACATCGTTGGGGAGATACCCCTCGCGGACGAGCTTGGGAAGGATGCCGCCGGCCTCGAGGATGTCCAGAACCAGCGGCGGAAGGGCTCCCGCAGTCAGACGATCGCCGGTGGTGGCGTTCTCGATCCAGCTCGCCTCGACATCGAGCCGGGCGATATCACCATCGGCGAACGCGCCTCTGACTCCGGGGACGGTCAGGGCAGGCAGGCCGTGGTTGACGCAGTTGCGCAGGAACAGGGAGTTGAACTCGTCCGCCGCGAGCGCGGCAATGCCGAGCTCGCGCAGGAGCACGGCGACGGGCCGTGAGGAGCCCAGCCCGAAATTGCGTCCGGCGATCAGGATGTCGCCGGGCTCGACCTGCTCGGTCCAACCGGGGCGCAGCTCGTAGAGGACGTGCCGGGCCGCTTCCGCAACGGGCAACTTCATGGCGAACGCCGGGTACAAGGCGTCGGTGGTGACGGAGTCACCCACCACCCAGGCTCGCCCGCTGATCCGTGTGACCATCAGGTGAGCGCTCCTCGCGGATCGGTGACATGGCCGGCCACCGCGGAGGCGGCGACGGTGGCCGGGGAAGCCATGCAGATCTCGGCCTCCGGACTGCCCATACGGCCGGGGAAGTTCCGGGTCGACGAGGTCAGGCAGACCTCGCCGGGGGCAAGCAGCCCCATGTGGTATCCGAAGCAGGCACCGCAGGTGGAGTTGGTCACCACCGCTCCGGCGTCGGCCAGATCCTGGAGGTAGCCGGCCCGCATCGCTTCCTGGTACACGGACTGTGAGGCGGGGGTGACCAGGAGCCGGACGCCGGGAGCGACCCTGCGGCCCCGGACGATCGAGGCGGCGACTTCGAGGTCCTCCAGTTGCCCGTTCGCGCAGGAGCCGATGAAGCACTGGTCCACCGGACGCCGCTCGATCGCCGATATCGGAACGGCGTTGTCGCTCACCGTCCCCGGCCGGGCGACGTACGGCTCCAGTCGCGACAAGTCGACGGTGCGTACCGCGGCATAGGCGGCGTCCGGATCGGGATCGGCTGCCTGATACGAGTCCGGGGTGACACCGCGCTCGGCGAGGAATCCGCGGACCAGGTCGTCGACGGGGAAGGTGGAGTAGTCGGCGGAGACCTCCGCCCCCTGAGTGGCGATGGTGCGCCGGTCGCTCATCGGGAGGGAGGCGAGACCGGGGCCGCCGAACTCGAGACCGTGGTTGGTGGCGTCGCCCCAGGTGCCGGCGATGTGCAGGAAGACGTCCTTGCCAAAGACGGCGGCGGGCTTGCTGCCGGTGAACTCGTAGCGGATGGTTGGGCAGACCTGGATCCAGGTCTGCCCGGTGCACAGGATCGCGAAGACTTCGGCGGGGCCGAGGCCGCGGGCGGCGTTGTTGAAGGCGCCTGCGGCGCAGGTGTGCGAGTCGGTGCAGGCCAGCATCTCACCGGGGCGGGCGAGGGCGTTCTCGGCGATCACCTGGTGGCAGATGCCGTGCCGGCCGACGTCGTAGAACTTGCCGATCCCGAAGTCGCGGGCGAACGCCCGGGCGCGGGTGCCGCCCAGCGCGTCGTGGACGTTCGGCGCGGGCACGGCGTGATCCATGATGACCGCGACCTTCTCGGGGTCGTTGATGCGCAGCGGCTGCACCCACGCGGAGGCGAACTGCAGATCGATCATCACCGTCATGTCGACGTCACAGACCACGGTCTCACCAGGCGTCACCTGCGACCGGCCGGCCTTGCGGGCCAGGATCTTCTCGATCATCGTCATACCCATCAGGCGTCCTCCTCGACCGCCGGGCTCTCAGCGCCGGTGCGGTAACGCTCGCCCAGCGCTGCCCACTCCCGCAGACCAACCAACTCGAACAGGCCCTGAGGACCGGGCGCGAGGTCGGTGGGAGGAGTGCCGCCGAGGCGCTGAAGTGACTGCAATCCGGCGAGTACGAAGGATCCGAGCAGGACGCCGGGGTGGATGGCGATCCGGTAGCCGAGCTCCGCCAGCCTGTCCGAGGCGGTGTCCGGCGTCAGGCCGCCCTGAACCATGTTGATCAGCAGCGGGGCCTCGACGCGGACGGCGATCTCCTCGATCTCCTCCGGGCTCTGCGGGGCCTCGACGAAGACGACGTCGGCTCCGGCAGCGGCGTAACGGTTGGCACGCTCGACCGCCTCGGCCAGGCCGACCGGCCCGCGTGCGTCGGTGCGGGCGATCACCACGGTGTCGGGGTCGCAGCGGGCGTCGAGCGCGGCACGAAGCTTGGCCTCGAACTCCGCGGCCGGGACGACCTCTTTGCCTGGCAGGTGGCCACACTTCTTCGGGAACGCCTGGTCTTCCAGTTGAATGGCGGCGACCCCCGCCTGCTCGTACGCCCTCATGGTGCGGACCACCTGCAGGGGCCCGCCGTAGCCGGTGTCGGCATCGGCGATGAGCGGTACCGCGCCCAGGGCTCCGGCGACGATGCGGACACGGCCGACCATCTCGTCCGCGGTGAGGAGCCCGACGTCAGGGAGGCCGAAACCGCCGACGGCCACTCCAGCGCCGGTCAGGTACGCGGCGGGGAAGCCGCAGCGAGCGGCCATGTGCGCACCGAGTCCGTCGTAGACGCCGGGAGCGGTGATCAGTCCGTTGCCGTCCAGCAGTCGACGCAGACGCGCGCCCGGGGTGGTGTGGGCGATGTCCATGGTTGCCTCGTTCTCGTCAGCCGTACGCCGGTGCCTCCGCCTGGGAAACAGTCGGCGCATGTGTTCGAGCGGACTCAGTGAAGACAGGACCCAACCTAGGTTTTAGAATTTATAATATCAATACCCCTGCACGGGGACGTCGTCCAGAACTCGCTCCCGGGGCGGGCGGTGGTCGAGCCCCGGCTCGCTGCGCGGCCCGGCCGGGTCACGCAGCGAGCCGGCCGGGCCGACTACGAGGCGGATGTCATGCGGGGATGCCTATGAACGCGGGTGCATGGCGGTCCCTACTGCGCCGGGGCATGGGCGCCGGACATCAGGGCGGCCAGGTCCTCGGGGGCGAGGAAGGACGGGGGCGGGGGCGGGCCCCAGGCGTAGAGGGCCTTGGCGTCCTCCTCGAAGACGCTGGGCTTCCACAGGGCGTCGTCGACGATGCAGTCGAGGTCGGAGTAGTACTCGGAGAAGTTCCCGGCCGGATCCTTCAGGTACCAGAAGAAGTTGGAGCCGATGTGGTGGCGGCCCAGGCCCCAGGTGTGCCGGCCTGGGTCGGCTTCCAGCATGGCGGTGGCGCCTCGGCCGATCTCGTCGACGTCGTCGACCTGCCAGGAGCTGTGGTGCAGGAAGGCGACGGGTGCCTGCTGGACGAGAACGTTGTGGTGGTCGGTGGAGCAGCGCATGAACGCGGCCAGGCCCCTGACGGTGTCGCTGACCTTGAAGCCGATGCCCTGCTGGAAGAACCGCTGCGAGGCTTCCTGGTCGGTGGAGCCCAGGACCACATGCCCCAGCTTGCGCGGACGGACCGGCCCCTCGCGCAGGATCCCGGCGGCGCGCTGCTCCCTGCGGGCGTCGGCGCCCGGGGCGTTGTGGACGGCGGCCGGCGCGGGCGTCTGCTCGAGGCGGGGGGCGAGCTCGACGCGGACCAGCACCTGCGTGCCGGGGTCGAGGGCGGACACGGTGGTGGGAGTGCGGTCGACGGGCACGTCCAGCTTCGCCAGGGCTGCGGCGGTCCGGTCGAGGTCGTCGGGGTGGTCCGCGCCCACGCCGAGTTCCAGCAGCCGGCGGAACGGCGAGTACACGACGCGCAGTTGCTCACCGCCGTCCACGGTCGACAGGACGTACGACGGCTGTGCCGCCTCCGTGGCGGCGGAGGGCCGCGCGACGCCGGGAGTGAGACCGAAGTCGATGTAGTAGGCGGCGGTCTGTTCGACGTTCGGCACGCCCATGACGATCTGGGTCAGACGGTGCAGTGACACGATTGCGGCTCTTTTCGTTCGGCGTGATTCCGTGCGGGTCGTCAGGAGGCGAGCATCGGGTTGCGCAGCGTGCCGATGCCCTCGATCCAGGTGACCAGGACGTCACCGGGTGCGAGGAACTTCTGCGGGTTGCGCGCACCACCGACGCCGGCCGGGGTGCCGGTGAAGATCAGGTCCCCGGGCAGCAGCGGACACACCGCCGACAGGCGGGTCACCAGCTCGGGCACATCGAAGATCATGTCGGAGGTACGGCTCTTCTGGAGGACCTCGCCGCCTTCGAGCATGCAGCCCAGTTCCAGGTCGTCGGGGTCGGTGAACTCGTCGGTGCTGACCAGTTCCGGGCCGAGCGGGGCGAAACCGGGGTAGGACTTGCCGAGGGAGAACTGCGGTGCGGGTCCGGTCAGTTGCAGTCGGCGCTCCGAGAGGTCCTGCCCGACAGTCAGTGCGGCCACGTATGACCAGGCCGTCTCCCGGGTCGCCCGGTGACAGCGGCGGCCGATGACGGCGACGAGCTCCGTCTCCCAGTCCACGAGCCCTTCGGGCAGTTCGACCGGGCGCTCGTGCCCGGTCAGGGACGTGGCGAATTTGGTGAAGACGGCCGGCTCCTGGGGGATCTCCAGCCCTGACTCGATGACGTGGTCGCGGTAGTTCAGGCCGACCGCGAACACCTGGGCGGGACGCGGAACCGGCGGTCCCCATACGGCGCCATCGGTCGTTCCGATGCGCGCCGCGTCCGGGATCTCCTGCGGCCGGGCCAGTGTCTGCCGGGCCCAGGCGACGAGGTCGTCCCAGTGCTCGAAGGCCTGCTGGGGGTCGGGGCCGAAGCGGCCCTCGCTGGCGGCCGCGACGTCGATGAAGCCGTCGGTGCCCCTGAGTGCCAGTCGTCCGTTGATGTTGGCCACACGCATGGTCGTCTCCTATTGGGTCGTGCCAGGTGTTCCTGACGCTGTTTCCACCCGGCATTGTCGTGAGGGGAATAAATTATCGATATTTTTTGGTACTGTCGTTTTCCTGTTAAGGTGCCTGGCCATGAGTGGAGAGAAGCCGACGCGGGCCGGCGTGGTCTACGCACAGATCCGCGAGGAGATCTTCCAAGGGGCGCTCGGACCCGGACGGCGGCTGCGGACGGTGGAGCTGGCGCAGCGGTTCTCGGTGAGTCAGTCGGTCATCCGTGAAGCGCTGACGCGTCTGTCGGAACAGGGCCTCGTGGTCGCCGCGCCCCAGCAGGGGTTCAGTGTCGTCACCGTGTCCCTGGACGACCTCGACGAACTCACCGAGGCCAGGATCGAGATCGAGACGATGGTGCTGCGGCGTGCGATGTCGCGCGGTGGCATTCAGTGGGAGGCGGCCGTGGTCGCCGCCCACCACCACCTGGCCGGCACTCCGCCTCTGCTGCCGGACGGCACGATGAACGGCGAGTGGTTCACCGTCCACGAGCGATTCCACCAGACCCTGCTCGAGGCCTGCGACAACGGCCGCCTGCTGTCCGCCGCGCTCACGCTGCGGGACGCCGCCACGCTGTACCGCCGGTGGTCGTGGCCCATCGGGCACGACGTCGACCGCGATGTGGCCGGGGAACATCAGCGCCTGGTCGACGCCGTCCTCGCCAAGGACGGCGAAGCGGCGGCGCGGATACTGGCCCAGCACATCGACCGTACCTCCCAGGCCCTGCGCGTCGTGCTCGCCGGCGGCGACGTATCCGCCAGGTAGGCCACACCGGCGGTTCACTCGGACGCCGCGCCGGAACACCTGTCGACGGTGGCAGGCACGACGGAGCGGGAATACAGCACCAGCTGACGGCACGACGGCAAGGACGGCGTCATGACAGCTCACCGCGACACCAGCCCTGGCGGCTGGCTCTACCGGCTCACCCCGGCCGGCCCCCCTCCGGGGCACCCACCGGCCAGCTCGGAACCCACCATCGCCGAGGCGACGGACGAACTGGGTCCGCAGCCCGTGGCCTGGGCGGTCGAGGTCGGCCGCCGACTGGCCGAGCTCATCACCAGCGAGCTGCCGGAACTGGGCGAGGGGGCGGATCAGTTCCGCACCCTGCAGATGGGAACGGAGTCCGTCGTCCTGCAGGCGTTGCTGCTGCTGGCCGACGCCCCGGCGAAGGCCGGCGCCACCGAGGAGGCTCTGCTGGGCGACCGCGAGTTCGCCCGCCGCCGCGTCGGACTGGACAAGGTGCTGCGCGGCATCCGGCTCTCCCACGGGGAACTGGCCCGCGTCCTGATGTCCGCCTGCCAGGAACTCGCCCCGCCCGCCGAGCACGCCCGGCAGTTCCGCCGCGTCTCGGAGATCCTGCACGGCTACACGGAGGACTTCTCCACCCGCATGACCACCGAGTACCTGGCCGAGCACGACCGCTGGGTCGCCAGCGGAGCAGCCGCCCGCGAGGAGACCGTCCGCCAGATCCTCGGCGGTGAGCCGCCACAGGAGGAAACCGCCGGCAGCGCCCTCGGCTACCCCCTGCGCGGCAGGCACGTCGCGCTCATCCTCTGGAACGACACCGAGGTCACCACCCCCACCACCGACCTGCAGCAGGCCGCCGCACACCTTCTGCGCCTTCGCCACTGCCAGGCCACGCTCCTCGTCCCCACCGGCCGCACCAGCCTCTGGGCCTGGGGCGCCCTCTCCCCCGCCGACCCGGACGACGCGCGGGTCGAGCCGCATGAATACCCCGGGATCCGCATCGCCTGCGGATCGGAACGCAGCGGGCTGTCCGGCTTTCGCCAGTCCCACCAGGAGGCCGAGGAAACCGCCCGGATCATGCGGCTCAACCCCCGCACACAGCCGGTCCTGTACTACGCCGATGTCGCCGTGGCGTGTCTGCTCTCCGCCGACCTGCCCGCTGTCCGGCGCTTCGTGCACGACGAACTGGCAGGACTGGCGGTGAACACCGCGCACGCGGAGCAGCTGCGGGAGACCCTGCGCCACTACCTGCGCAGCGAGCGCAGCCTGGCCGCCTCCGGAGCGCAGCTGCACGTGGCCCGCAACACGGTCACCTACCGCGTCAAGCGGGCCCAGGAACTGATCGGTCACGACGTCGCCACCCGGCTCCCCGAGGTCTTCGCGGCACTGGAGGCCGCCCATGTCCTGGGCGCCGCCGTGCTGAAGCCCGCCCACGACGGTCCTCATGGTTCGGCCTCCCGTCCTTCTTGAACCGGTCAGATCAGCGGAGTGACCTGCTCCTCGATGCCCAGCAGTGCCCGCCCGTACAGCTCGGTCGAGATCGCGGGGTTGATCACCGCGTGGCGGCTGCCGGTCTCCTGGTCCCGCCAGATGCGCTGCAGCGGGCCGCCCTCGGCGAAGCTGCCCGCCCCCTGGACGCTGAGCAGGATGTCGAGAGCCTCACGCGAACGCCGCGCCACATAACCGGTGTCCATGCGGGAGCGAGCCCGGTCGATGAGCGGCATGCACTCGCCCTTCGCCGCCCAGGCGTCGATGTCGTCGGCGGCCCGCAGCATGTGCAGTTCCGCGGTGTCGATCAGCTGGGCCGCCTCGGCGAGCTGGATCTGCGTGGAGGGCGCCTCACTGGCCCGCTCGTAGAACGTGTAGGAGATGCCCTTGCCCTTGGCCAGCGATCCGGTGACCACTTCCATTCCGGCCTTGGCCAGCCCCACCTGGGGACCGGCCAGCACCAGGGCGAGCACCGGTACCAGGGCCGACCGGTACAGCGCCTCGTCCTTGTGCTCGGTGGGGTAGACGCCCTGGACGGCACGGGTCACCGACATGATGCGATGCTCGGGCACGAAGACCTCGTCGGCGACCAGTGTGTTGCTACCGGTCCCGCGCATGCCCGCGACGTACCAGGTGTCCTCGATGGTCAGGTCGTCCGTGGGGATGAGCGCCACCCCCTGGTCGATCTGCCGCCCGGAGGCGTCGACGATGGGAATGCCCAGTGACGCCCACTGACTGTGCAGGCTGCCCGAGGCGAAGCCCCAGCGGCCGGTGACCACTTGGCCGCCGTCCACAGCCCTGCTGGTGGCACTCGGGGCCAGCACACCGCACGTTCGCGCGTCGGGGTTGCTGCCCCAGACCTCCTGCTGCGCCTGCTCGGGGAACAGCCCCACCACCCAGTTGCTCACGTTGATCAGCGTGGTCACCCAGGCGGTCGATCCACAGCCGCGGGCCAGCTCGGAGCCGACCTGAAGGAAGGTACGGAGGTTCGCCTCGTGGCCGCCGAAGCGCCGGGGAACCGTGAGCCGGAAGAGGCCGGCGTCGGCCAGCGCCTCGATGTTCTCCTCCACCACCCTGCGGCCCTCTTCCGTACGGCCCGCGTTGTCACGCAGCAAAGGCACCAGGGCGGCGGCCCGCTCGGTCGGTGTTCCACCTTCCCGGCCGGCGGCAGGGGAAAGCACTGGGGTCGTCGTCATGGAAACCTCCGGAACTCAGCGGCTCGAGTGACGCAGCCTCTTCCACGAGGAAGCGTCCGTGCCGGAATTCCACGCCACCATCACGCCGCGGTCTTGACGCCGGGACCGCAAAGTTGCCGCCCCGGATTGCGCCCTCGGCCCAAGCACGCCGCCGCTTGGGCTCGCGGCGCAAACAGCCCGTGAGCGCTTGGCCGCCCAGCCCATGCCATCGGCCCGTCACACCGGATTCACTTGAGGGAAACCCGCCTCGATCCCGGCTCGTGAGCCACGGCCACGAGTTGTTCCGGACCGTCACATCAGGAGGTCGCTGTGCCCGCAACCACCGCCGCCCCACCGACGCAGTCCTCGGTCCCCGACACCGCCACCTTCCGTACCGTGCTGGGCCAGGTGCCCACGGCGGTGAGTGTGGTCACCGCCGCGACCCCGCAGGGTCCGGTCGGCGTCACGGTCGGCAGCTTCACGTCCGTCTCCCTCGATCCGCCTCTCGTCGTCTTCTACTGCGGACTGCACTCCGCCAGCGCCGCCGCCCTCGTGAGTGCGGGAGCCTTCTGCGTGAACGTGCTGTCCGAGCATCAGGAAGCGGTGTGTGCGAGCTTCGCCGGCCGCACGGCCGACCGCTTCGCCTGCTGCACCTGGCATCCGGCCGTCAATGGCGCCCCGCGTCTGGACGGGGCGGTCGCCTGGATCGAGTGCGGCGTCGAGGACAGCTTCCCGGCCGGCGACCACCTAGCGGTCGTGGGCCGCGTCAACCGCCTCGCCGCTGCTCCTGGCCATAACGGCCCGCTGGTGTTCCACCGTGGCCGGCTGACACGTCTGGACGGTACGCGTGACCGGCATGTTCCCACCCAGCGCTTCGACTGGTGGGACATCTGACCCGCCACCCGCGGACCTGTCGCCGAGCGACACGCCGCACCCCCGGCAATCGGGAAGCGGTCGGCCCACCCGGATGCTTGCGATCATGTCCTCTCCCCGCACCGGCGCCCCGGAGAAACACCACCATGACTGACGCGAACCTTCAGCCCGAAACGACGGCGACTGCCGCGGACGTCACCGCGGTGGCACAGCTCGTCCTGCACGAACGCCAGGCTCGGGACCGCGGCTGGTGGGACGCCATGCGCCGCTGCTTCGCCGACGACAGCACGGTCCGCCTCAGCTGGTTCCAGGGCAGCGGACCCGACTTCGTCACCGCCTCTCAGCAGATGGCCCGACGCGGCGACGCCTCCACCCACCGCCTCGCCCCGCCCGTCGTCGACGTCAACGACGACCGGGCCCTGGCTGTGATGGCCGCCGGCATCGAGGTACGCACCGCACTCGACGGCGTCGAGGTCGACCTCGTCTCCTACACCCGTCTGCTGTACCGCGCCGAGCGCCGGCACGACGGCTGGCGGATCACCGCACTCGACCCCGTCTACGAACGCGACACGCTCACCCCCAGTCTCCCCGGCACCCCTCTGCACGTGGCCCCGGCAGAGATCGCCGACCTTCGACCGCCCTACCGCATGCTCGCCCACGTTCTCGGCCGGCGCGGCTACACCGTCGCCCAGGACCTCTACGGCGACGACCGGCCCGATGCCGTCCGCGCGCTGGAGGACTCGGCGGCCAAGTGGCTCCGCGGCTGAGCCGACCGGGTCCAGCCCATCTGTCTCCGCAGACCCATCTGTCTCCGCAGAAACGAGTACCGCCCATGATTCCCGTCGACGAGCAACTCATCGACGTTCACGCCCACTTCGTCACGCCGTCCTACGTCAAGGCGGCCACCGCGGCAGGACACACGCATCCCGACGGCATGCCCGGATACCCCCAGTGGTCGGCCACCGAACACCTCGACTTGATGGACAGAACCGGCATCCGCACCTCGTTGCTGTCCATCTCCTCACCCGGCACCCACTTCGGCGACGACCAGGCGGCGCGCGCCCTGTCACGCGAGGTGAACGAGTACGCCGCCGATGTCGTTCGCGAACACCCGCGACGATTCGGGCACTTCGCCTCTCTCCCCCTGCCCGACGTCGACGCGTCGCTGGACGAAATCGCCTACGCCCTGGACGTCCTGGACAGTGACGGCGTCACCATCGAAAGCAACGCGCACGGCAGTTACCTCGGTGACGCACGTTTCGAGCCCCTGTGGCAGGAGCTGAACCGACGCCGGGCAGTGGTGTTCGTGCACCCGACGTCACCTCGCTGCCACGAGGCCGTATCCGTCAACCGGCCCCGGCCCATGCTGGAATTCATCTTCGACTCGACCCGCACCGTCAGCGATCTGGTCTTCAACGGAGTCCTCACCCGCCACCCGGACATCCAGTGGGTGTTCACCCATGGAGGAGGCACGCTGCCCCTGCTGGCCGACCGCATGGAACTCTTCCGTGCCGCCTTCCACGACTCCGCTCCCGACACGCCCACCGTTCCCGAACAGCTGCGCGCTCTGTGGTTCGACATGGCGGGGACTCCCTTCCCCCACCAGGTACCCGCGCTGAGCGCGGCGTTCGGCACCGACAGACTGCTCTACGGAAGCGACTACTGCTGGACCCCGGCAGAGGCCGCTGCCGCACAGATCGCCTCGGTCGACGCCGCCGCCCAACCGGGCGGTGAAACCTGGCGTGCCCTCACCACCCGTAATGCCGCCGCACTGTTGACCCGCCTCAGTATCTAGTCACACATCCGGCGGCACTACTCATGCCGTACGACCGCGATCCACAGCATTCCCGCAGTACGTCACCGATACGAGGACACCCGATGAAGCGATCAGCGAAAGCCATCATCAGCTGCGCCGTCACAGGTTCGGCCCACACTCCGAGTATGTCGCCCCACCTCCCCGTCACCCCCGAGGAGATCGCCGAGCAGAGCGTGGCCGCCGTACACGCCGGCGCGGCAATCGTGCACCTGCACGCCCGTAACCCGGCCACGGGCCGGCCCACGGCGGATCCCAACGTGTTCCTGCAGTTCCTGCCGCGCATCAAGGCGGAGACGAACGCGGTCGTGAACATCACCACCGGCGGCAGCGTCGGTATGTCGATCGACGAGCGACTCGCCGCGGCCCGCCTCGCCCGGCCGGAGCTGGCTTCGCTGAACATGGGTTCGATGAACTTCGGCCTCCACCCTGCCGCTGATGTGGACCGTGACTGGAAGCACGACTGGGAGCAGCCGTACCTGCGGTCCTCCGAATCGGCGATCTTCGCCAACACCTTCGCCCAGATAGCCACCACGCTGGAGGAACTGGGTGAGGGCGCGGGCACGCGTTTCGAGTACGAGTGCTATGACGTCGGACACCTGTACAACCTCGCCCACATGGCGGAACGCGGACTCGCCAAGCCCCCGTTTCTGATCCAGTGCATCTTCGGCGTCCTGGGCGGCATCGGCGCCGACCCGGACAACCTTCAGCACATGGTCACCGTCGCCGACCGGCTCTTCGGCGACGACTACTACCTGTCCGCCTTCGCCGCGGGACGTCACCAGATACCCTTCGCCACCCAGTCCGCTCTGCTCGGCGGCCACGTCCGCGTCGGACTCGAGGACAGCCTCTACATAGGCCGTGGCGAGCTTGCCACGTCGAACGCGCAGCAGGTCGCCAAGGCGGCGAAGCTCCTCACCGAACTCGGGCGCGAGATCGCCACTCCCGACGAGGCCCGCACCCTGCTCGGGCTGAAAGGGCTCGACGATGTCGCCTACTGACCCGGTCGGCCAAGCGCCCGCCGCTTTCACCGCTTCTTCCAGCCCCTCAGATCGGAGCGCACATGCCGTCCAGCAACATCGTTCTGACCAACGTCCGGATCTTCGACGGCTCCCAGCTGACTGAGCCCACGAGCATCGCGTTCAACGGTGGCGTCATCGTTCCTCCCGACGCCCTGCCCGGCACGGAGACCGTCGATTGTGGCGGCGCCACCCTGCTCCCGGGGCTCTTCGACGCACACGTCCACCTGCTCTTCCCCGACGATCTGGTCAAGCTCGCCGCCCACGGCGTCACCACCGCCCTGGACATGGCCTGCTGGCCGCCCGAGCGCGTCGACTCCTTCCGCGGACATACGCCGGACATCCGCAGCGCCGGCACCCCGGCCATCGGTGGGGGTGGCAACCATGCCCGCATGCCGGGCATGCCGCACGACGCGATCCTGTCGAATCCGGGCCAGGCCGAGCACTTCGTCGCCCAGCGTGTGGCAGAGGGAGCCGACTACATCAAGGTGGTCATCGAGGGTGATCTTCTCAGCCAGGCCACCATCGACGCCGTGGTCACCGCGGGAAAGGCGCGCGGCAGACTCACCGTGGCACACGCGTCCTCCGTCGACGCCTACCGCAGAGCGGTCCAGGCCAACGCCGACGTGATCACCCATGCACCACGCGACGGCGTGCTCGACACGGACATCGTCGCGCAGATGGTCCAGCAGCAGCAGGTCGTGGTTCCCACACTGGCCATGATGGAGGCTGTGATCAAGGGCCTTGCTCCAGCCGGACAGGACTACGCCTTCAGCAGGGACAGCGTCACCGCACTCCACGCCGCCGGCGTGCCGATCCTGGCCGGCACCGACGCGTTCTCGGGCCCTGCTCCCCTTCCGAATCCTGTCAGCCATGGCTCCAGCATCCACCGCGAGCTCGAACTACTGGTCGAAGCCGGGCTCAGCGAGGCTGCCGCGTTGCGGTCAGCCACGGACCTGGTAGCCCAGCAGTTCAATCTGACCGACCGTGGCGCCCTGACCCCAGGGCTGCGTGCCGACGCGATCCTGGTCGACGGCGACCCACTCGCGGACATTCGAGCGACACGGAACATCCGCCGCATCTGGGCCTCGGGAGTGTCTGTCACTTCCAACTGATGCGATCTCAAGGCCCTTTGCGACCCCAATGAGAGAACCGTTCAGTTCGCGCCGGGGCGTGTGGAGCGAATCTGCCGCGCGACATCGCGCAGTTTCACATTGTGGTGCTGCGAGAGTCTGCGCAGGACGTTGAAGGCGTCGTCCTCGGTGAGTTGGTGGCGTTCCCGGAGGATGCCCATGGCCTCACCGATGGCGTGGCGGGTCTCCATCGCGTGCTCGAGCTGGTCGATGGTACGGGCGCTGGACAGGGCGACGGCGGCGTGCGAGGCCAGGAACCAGCCGGCGGTCTCCATGTCCTCGGTGAAGGTGTTCGGGCGGGTGGAGTACAGGTTGAGGGCACCGAAGTCCTCCCTGTCGGTGTAGAGGAGCACGCCGGTCATACTTCCCAATCCGAGCGCGCGCGCCGCCTTCGCGTACCGTGGCCAGCCGGGCTGCGGCTCGGTCATGTCGGTGATCCGGTAGGTGCGGGCGTCGTTGCCCTGGCGGGCGAGGTCGAAGCACGGCCCCTCACCCAGTTCACCCTGCAGCCGGTCGGATTCCTCGACCATGTCTCCGCACGCCGCCAAGGTCACCGCCCGGCCCTTGCGCACCGCGAGGATCCCCGCCGCGTCGCAGCCCTCGATCACATCCACCGCCGACGCGGCAATCGCGTCCAGCGTCTCCTGCGTCGAGCCCTGCGCCAAGAGATGCCGCGCGAGCTCGGCCATCTGAGCGGCGTAATCGCGCCACTCCATCGTCACCACCGCCTTGACTGTCTTGCGCTCAGCCTACCGACCCGGCTCTGACGCAGGGTCTTCTCCCGGCCAAAGAGTACGGCCCGAACGCTCACGACGTCGGCGTCTACAGACTGACGAAGCGCAGCAGGAAGAACGCGGCGATGATCACGGATCCGACGACGATCAGGCTGAGCCAGATGTACGGGTGCTCCCAGACGCCGCCGTCCGGACGCTCCTCATGGGCCTCCGCCGTCGAGCCCTCCACCGGAGGGGTCTCCGTGGGCCGACGAAGTGGTTCGGTCATGCTGCTCACCGCCTTCCCGTTGTGTGCGAGCGTCGCTTCGGCGCTCGCTGCCCATCGGCACGTTCGGTACTCTGCGTGGCGGCCAGCGCCTTTGCCTGATGCCCCGCACCCGGCAGGGCGGTGGCCGACTCACGCTCCCGCGCCACCTGCTCGGCATGCCTGCGCTGCCAGTAGGGATTGTCGTGGGAGAGCCTGCTGGAGACGCGGCCGTACATGCCGAATGTGGCGATGATCAGTCCCATGACGAAACTGAAGATCACGTTGGTCATGCCGAAGTCGAGGACGTTGGCGGGACGGTCGAGGACGAAGATGTGGGCGAAGCCGCTCAGGACGAAGAGGGCGCCAACCGTCATGTTGAGAACGGAGGCGAAGTTGCCGCCGATCACCGCTCCGGCGAGCAGCGCCAGACCGACGACGGTGGAGATGGTGCTGAGCGCGACGTTGGTGGTCATGCCGGCGATCGTGTCGCCCGCCGTGTCGAACGGGCTCAGCGCGTCGGCGAAGCCGAGTCCTGCGAAGACCAGCAGGACGAGACCGCAGAAGCCGGCACCGTAGCGGTAGACAGTGGCCAGGTGATGATCGACGGGAAGTTCGTCTCTTAGCTTCATGCCCACCTTTCGACCTGTGCGCCCGGAATGGATGCGCACGGGTTTTCGCGTGTTGCGTGCCGGTCGGTGCCGAAGCGCGGCTGACCGCCGGGCTGCGGCCGGCGTGCCCGCCGACCGGGAGACGTCTAGCGTGGGCCGGACAGGCGCCACCGCGGAAAGGAACCTTCCATGCCGGTCGCCCGGAAACCTCTGCGTGGTCGCGTCGCGGTCGTGACGGGAGCCGCTCGCGGTCTCGGGGCCGCGATGACACGGGTCCTGGTCGAGCGAGGCGCGACGGTGGCGCTGCTGGGTCGCGAGGAGACCACGCTGGCCCGGGTGAAGGATTCGCTGCCGGCGGGGAGCGCCGCATGCTGGGAAGCCGATGTCACCGACGACCGCGCCATGAGCCGGGTCGGCGCCGAAATCCGTGCCCGGCTCGGTTCTCCGTCGGTGGTGATCGCCAACGCCGGAGTGGCGGAGGGCGGTCCGTTCGCCGAGTCGGATCCCGCCGTCTGGCGCCGCGTGATCGAGGTGAACCTCATTGGCAGCGCGGTCACCGCGCGCACGTTCCTGCCCGACCTGTTCGACACGCGCGGGTACTTCCTGCAGGTGGCCTCACTCGCGTCCATCGGTGCGGCACCGATGATGAGCGCCTACTGCGCGTCGAAGGCGGGAGCGGAGTCGTTCGCGCACGCGCTGCGGGCCGAGGTCGCCCACCGGCGGGTGGGCGTGGGGATCGCCTACATCAACTGGACGGACACCGACATGGTGCGCGACGCGGACGAGCACGCGGTACTCCGGGAGCTGCGCGGGCACATGCCGTCACCGGCGCGCAAGGTGTTCCCGGCCGCCTACGTGGCGGAGCGCCTGGTATCGGCCGTCGAGCGTCGCCGCGCGTCCGTGTATGTGCCCCGTTGGCTCCGCTCGACCCAGCTGGTGCGCGCCGCGATGCCGCCCGTCGTCACCTGGCTGTCGCGGCGTGAACTGCCACGGCTCACCGCTGCGGAGCCGTTCTCGGCGACGGGGCTGCTCGGCGCCGGCGGTCGCGCCGACCAGGGAGCCGGCACCGATGATCCGGCCTACTGAGGGTCGACTCCCGTTGGTTGTGCATCCGCCGCACGTGGAGAGCGTGAAGTGGTCGGTGACAACCAGGTACGGGCGGCCCGCAACCGCACCGTCTTCCGACAGGAGACGCTCATGCACGATGCGGCGACCGATCAGACGTTCGACGCGTGCGGCCGGCGACACGATCATGGCAAGGACGTCCGGCGAGCACGGGAGCCCGGGGACACAGGCGCGTCTCGGTGAGTTCGGGTCTGCGTCTGCGGGCGCGGCCCGTGAAACGCGGCAGCGCCACCGACGTGTCCGTACGGGTGAGCGTGAGCGACCTCGTGACCGCGTCCGCCGACCGCGCACCGCGTCACGGCGCAGAACCTGCGCGGGGGCGAGCTTTTCGGGTCGCTCACCATCCGGCTCACCCGCTCGGCGGGTACGGCGGCACTTCCCGTGGAACCGACGGAACGGGGCGGGCCTGCTCCATCCGTCGGCCGCGGTGGTCGGCACCGCCGCCGACAGCGACATGATGCCGGCGCGAGCGCCGCGAGGACGGCTGGTGGTTGCCCCGCGCCACCCCGGCCACCCCGCGCCGCCCCGGCCACCCCGGGCATCCGGTGCCCCTGGCAGGCCGACCGGCGTGTATGCACCCTCTCGGCGGTCCTGCAGGCCGGACGGCGGGCGGTCTTGCTGAGCAGCGGCATGACGGCGGCCGCGGTGCTCTGGCTGCGGACGGACGTGCGTGCACCGGTGCCATCACGCGGTGCCCTCGTCGAGGCCAGGGCGGATCCGGGCGGTTCCCGGTTCCTCGTCGCTGTCGTGGGCCGTCTCGCCGCGACAGGCGCGGTCACACTGTGGGGCCCATGATCGGTCGAGAGGGCACGCTTCTGTGGAACGAGTCGGGAGGAAGGGACCGTGACGACGAACGGGCGGCGGGACGTTGAGCGGCTGCACTGTCTGGTGACCGGCGCGTCCGGGTACATCGGCGGACGCCTGGTGCCGGAGCTGCTGGAGGCCGGTCATCGAGTGCGGTGTCTGGTCCGCACACCGGCCAAACTCCGTGACCAGCCGTGGGCGGCCGATGTCGAGAGCGTCCAGGGAGACGTCACCGACCCGGATTCCGTCGCCGAGGCCATGCGTGGTGTCGACGTCGCCTACTACCTGGTGCACGCCCTCGGGTCGGGCGCGGACTTCGAGGACACCGACCGCCGCGCGGCACGCGTCTTCGCCCAGCAGGCGCACGCGGCAGGCATCCGACGGATCGTCTACCTCGGTGGTCTCACTCCGCCGGGCATCCCGGAACGGACACTCTCCCCACACCTGCGTTCACGCGCGGAGGTCGGCCGCGTCTTCCTCGACTCCCCGGTACCCGCCACCGTGCTGCGGGCCGCGGTCGTCATCGGCTCGGGCTCGGCGTCGTTCGAGATGTTGCGCTATCTGACCGAGCGGCTGCCCGTCATGGTGACCCCCAGTTGGGTGCACACCCGCACACAGCCCATCGGGGTCCGCGACGTGCTGCGCTACCTGGTCGGCTCCGCCACCATGCCGGACGAGGTGAACCGGGCCTTCGACATCGGCGGGCCCGACGTGCTCACCTACCGCGAGATGATGCGCCGCTACGCGACCGTCAGCGGACTCCGCCGGCGGCTCATCGTCCCGGTACCGGTGCTCACCCCACGGTTGTCCAGCCACTGGGTCGGCCTTGTGACGCCCGTCCCTGCCTCCATCGCGCGGCCCCTGACGGAGTCGTTGCGTCACGAGGTCGTCTGCCAGGAGCACGACATCGCGCAGTACGTCTCCGATCCTCCGGGCCGTCCCCTACCGTTCGACGAAGCTCTGGCCCTGGCCTTGCGGCGGGTCCGAGAGGCACAGGTCGCCACTCGCTGGTCGTCGGCCTCCGTACCGGGAGCTCCCAGCGATCCCCTGCCCACCGACCCCGACTGGGCCGGCGGCAGTCTGTACCAGGACGAGCGGCAGCTGCCCGTCGACGCGTCTGCGCAGGCGCTGTGGAAGGTGGTGGAGGGAATCGGCGGTGACAACGGCTGGTACTCCTTCCCATTGGCCTGGGCCGTCCGCGGCTGGCTTGACCGGTTCGTCGGTGGTGTCGGCCTGCGCCGAGGGCGACGCGACGCGCAGCGCCTGCGGGTCGGCGACTCACTCGATTTCTGGCGCGTGGAGGAGATCGAGCCGGTGCGACTGCTGCGGCTGCGGGCGGAGATGCGGCTGCCGGGACTGGCATGGCTGGAGATGTACGTCGAGACGGACGAGGGAGGCCGTACCCGCTATCGGCAGCGCGCTCTGTTCCATCCGCGAGGGCTGCTCGGCCACGCCTACTGGTGGTCCGTCTCCCCCTTCCACGCCATCGTCTTCGGCGGCATGGCCCGCAACATCACGCAGGCCGCCGCCAAGGGTCTGAGCGCTCGCAGGAGTGATCAGCGCTTCCCGCGCATCCGGCGCCGCCGTCCCCGACGAAGTGTGGACCACTAGGCACCCGTTCACGCACCACTGCGCCAGGAGTGACGCCATGACCGTCGCGGTCGTCCTGTTCACCTCGGACCTGCGTCTGCACGACCATCCGCCGCTGCACGCGGCGCTGAAGGCGGCGGACGAGGTGGTGCCGCTGTTCGTGCTGGACACCGGGATTCACGCGACGGGCTTCGACGCGCCCAACCGGCGGGCCTTCCTCGCCGACTGCCTGGGCGACCTCGACGCCTCGCTGCGCCGCCGCGGTGGCCGGCTCGTGGTCCGCGCGGGACCGGTGGTCCGGGAGGTCTGCGCGGTCGCCGCCGAGTGCGGGGCCACCGAGGTGCACATGGCCGCGGGCGTCACCGCGTACGCCCACCGCCGTGAGGAGCGGCTGCGCGACGGACTCGGCGACAGTGGTGTGGCACTGCGCGTGCACGAGACGGTGGTCACGGCCCTCGCTCCGGGAGCGGTGACGCCTTCCGGCTCCGACCACTTCGCCGTTTTCACCCCCTACTTCCGCCGCTGGTCCCAGGAGTCACAGCGGAAGCCCCTCCCTGCCCCGCGTACAGTGCGCGTACCCGACGAAGTACGTGGCGAGCCGCTGCCCGACCGCGCGGAGGTCCCCGGCACCTCGCCCGGTCTTCCGTCCGGAGGGGAGACAGCCGGCCGTGACCGGTTCTCGCGGTGGTCGCGGTCCGGACTGTCCCGGTACGAGGACCGCCACGACGACCTCGCGGGTGACGCCACGTCCAGGCTGTCGCCCTATCTCCACTTCGGTGCGCTCTCCCCGGTGGAGCTCGTCCACCGGGCTCGGGGGCACGGCGGGCCCGGCGCGGACGCGTTCGTACGCCAGGTGTGCTGGCGGGACTTCCACCACCAGGTGCTGGCGGCACGGCCCGAGGCATCCGCGAAGGACTACCGCACCCGACACGACCAGTGGCGTGACGAGGATGACGCCGCCGAGGACATCGCCGCATGGCGGGACGGGCGGACGGGATATCCGATCGTCGACGCGGCCATGCGTCAGCTGCGCCACGAGGGCTGGATGCACAACCGCGCGCGGCTGCTGGTGGCGAGCTTCCTGACCAAGACGCTGTACGTCGACTGGCGGATCGGCGCCCGGCACTTCCTGGACCTCCTCGTGGACGGCGACATCGTCAACAACCAGCTCAACTGGCAGTGGGTCGCCGGCACCGGCACCGATACACGCCCCCACCGCGTCCTCAACCCGCTCATCCAGGCCAAGCGGTTCGACCCGGACGGCACCTACGTACGCCGCTGGGTCCCCGAGCTCACGGATGTGGACGGCAACAGGGTGCACGAACCCTGGCGGCTTCCGGCGGAACAGCGCAAGGGACTCGACTACCCGGCCCCACTCATCGACCTCGCCGACGGGCTCGCACGTTTCAAGCACGCCCGCGGCCGCGACTGAGGAGACACCCGTCGTGCACTGGCTCTTCGGCGACCAACTCGGTCCCCACTTCCTCACCCCGGGCGAAGAGGGACCCGGGAGCGACACGCCCCTCCTCATGATCGAGGCACGCTCCGTCTTCCGGCGGCGCCGGTTCCACCGTGCCAAGGCCCACCTCGTACTGTCCGCGATGCGCCACCGCGCGGCCGAACTCGGCGACCGCCTCACGTACGTACGCGCCGACACCTATCGGCAGGGACTGGACCGAGCGACACGTGGGCGCCCGGTCGGCGTCCACCACCCCACCTCGCACGCGGCCCTCCGCCTGGTGCGGGCCCTCCCCCAGGTGACGGTGGGCCCCGCGCGCGGGTTCCTCGTACCGAAGGCCGACTTCGCCACCTGGGCGGACGGGCACGGGGGGAAGCGCCTGCGGCAGGAGGACTTCTACCACTGGGTCCGTCGCGGACACGACCTGCTCATGGACGGCGATCAGCCCGCGGCAGGCCGGTGGAACCTCGACCACGACAACCGCGAGCCCCCGCCCCGCGACAGCACCTCCCTCCAGGTCGGCCGCCCTTACCGGCCCCGCGAGGACGACATCGACGAAGAGGTCCGCCACGACCTCGACCGCTGGGAGCGCGACGGGGACGTCTCCTTCGTCGGACGGGACGGGCCGCGCCTGTTCCCCGCGACCCGCGCGGAGGCGCGACGGGCGCTGCGACGCTTCGTCGAGCACCGGCTCGCCACGTTCGGACCGTACGAGGACGCCATGCTCGCCGCCGACCCGGTCATGAGCCACAGCCTGCTCTCCTCCTCCCTGAACCTCGGCCTGCTCGACCCCGCCGAGTGCGTCGAGCAGGCCGAGAAGGCGTGGCGTGCGGGCCGGGCGCCGCTGAACAGCGTGGAGGGCTTCGTGCGGCAGATCGCGGGCTGGCGCGAGTACGTCTGGCAGCTGTACTGGTACTTCGGTGAGGACTACCGGCGCTCCAACGAGCTTCGGCACACCGCCCCGCTTCCCGGCTGGTGGAACGACCTGGACGCGGACGCCGTCCGGGCGAACTGCCTGCACACCGTTCTGGCGCAGGTACGCGACACGGGGTGGACGCACCACATCCCCCGGCTGATGATCCTCGGAAGTCACGCCCTTCAGCGCGGCTGGGATCCCGCCGCGGTCACGGACTGGTTCCACCGCTGCTTCGTGGACGGCTACGACTGGGTGATGCTCCCCAACGTCGTCGGCATGTCCCAGTACGCCGACGGCGGCCGGATGACGACCAAGCCCTACACGTCGGGCGGCGCCTACGTGAGCCGCATGAGCGACCTGTGCGGCCCCTGCGCCTACCGGCCGGGCGACCGGACCGGCGAGCTTGCGTGCCCGTACACCGCCGGCTACTGGGCCTTCCTCGACCGGCACCGGAAGCGGCTGGCCCGCAACCAGCGCGTCGCCCAGCCGTTGCGGCAACTCGACCGGCTCAGCGACCTCACGGAGGTGCGCGAGCAGGAGCACGCGCGGGGTGACACACCGCCATGAACTCCGCGCCGATGGGCCACTGAGGTGAGTCCGCCCGGCACCGGCGCCGCACCGGGCAGGAATTGGCGCATCCGTATCAGGGCACTCGGCGGAAGCATTGACGTGCGGTTGACCGAGAGTGAGAAGAGGTTGCGTATGCCTGGACTGCCATCGATGGTGGCCCCACCGGCCGAACTCGTCGGCGATCCCCTCACCGCGCCCGACGCGACGGACGCTGTCGGCACCGTTCTCGAGCACGTGCTCGACGAGCGACTACGTCACTCCCGTACCGTCGACCCCGTCTTCGCCCGGGAGCTGGCCGACCGCCTGGCCGCCCTGGTCGAGCGGGGCGGCAAACGGCTGCGCACGGCGTTCACGCACTGCGGCTGGCGCGCCGCGGGCGGGTCGGGCGACACCACCGCGGTGCTGCGGACAGGGGCCGCCCTCGAACTGCTCCAGGCGTGCGCCCTCGTACACGACGACGTGATGGACGATTCACTGCAGCGCAGAGGCGCCCCCGCCCTGCATGTACAACTCGCCCGCAGGCACTGGGCCGCGGGCATGCACGGCTCCTCGGAAGCGTTCGGGACATCGGCCGCCGTGCTCGCCGGCGACCTGGCGCTGGCCTGGGCGGACGACCTGCTGACGGAGACGGCACTCGGTACGCCGCACGGCGCGCGCCTGCACGAGGAGTGGCGGGCGATGCGGACCGAGATGGTCGCCGGACAATACCGCGACCTGCACGCCCAGGCCGCTCGGTCGTCCGCCGTCGACGAAGCGCTGGCCATCGCCACCCTGAAGAGTGCCCTGTACACCGTCGCCCGGCCCCTCGCGCTGGGCGCGTCGCTGGCCGGAGCCGACGAGCGGGTGCTGGAGGCGCTGCGCGCTGCCGGCCGATGTGCCGGGCTGGCCTTCCAGCTCCGTGACGACCTCCTCGGCGCCTTCGGCGACCCGGCACTGACCGGCAAGCCGGCAGGCGACGACCTGCGGTCCCGCAAACTCACCTACCTGCTCGCCGTCGCCCTCCAACTCGCCGACGCCGCCGACGATCACCAGGCCGCCGAGGCGCTGGCTCCGGACGCGGACCCGGGGTCCGAGTACGCCGTGCAGCGGGTGCGGGCGGCCTTGGAGCGCACCGGCGCCCGGGATCTGGTGGAGGAGAAGATCGCGGAGCTGACGGACCTGAGCCTGGGGCACTTCGAGCGCGCCGGCGCGCATCCGGCCGTACGGCACGAGTTCGCCGTGCTGGTCTCGCGTGCGACGGGCGTGGCCCCGCACCGGACGGAGGAGGTCGCGTGAAGAGGGTGTCGGGGCCGACCGACCATGTCGTCGTGGTGGGTGCCGGGCTGTCCGGACTGGCCTGTGCCCTGCACCTGCTGGGCGCGGGCCGACGGGTCACCGTGGTCGAACGGGACACCGGTCCCGGCGGCCGGGCCGGCCGCGTGCGCCTGGGCGGCTACGAGATGGACACCGGTCCCACGGTGCTGACCATGCCGCATCTGGCCGACGAGGCGTTCGCCGCCGTCGGGGACAGCCTCCACCGCCGCGTCGAGCTGACGGCTCTGGATCCGGCCTACCGGGCATGCTTCGCGGACGGGTCCTCGCTCGACGTACACACCGACGGCGAGGCGATGGAGGCGGAAGTACGGCGCTTCGCCGGACCGGCGGCGGCGGCCGGCTACCGCGAGCTGCGGCAGTGGCTGGAGCGCCTGTACCGGGCGCAGATGCGCCGCTTCATCGACACGAACTTCGACTCCCCCTTCCAGCTCCTGCACCCGGATCTGGCGAGGCTGGCGGCGCTGGGCGGGTTCGGACGGCTGGACGGCCGCATCGGCCGCTTCATCGCCGACGACCGTTTGCGCCGCGTGTTCTCCTTCCAGGCGTTGTACGCCGGCGTCGCACCGGCCCGCGCGCTCGCGGCCTATGCGGTGATCGCGTACATGGACACCGTGGCCGGCGTCTGGTTCCCGAAGGGCGGCATGCACGCACTCCCCCGTGCCATGGCCGACGCGGCGGCGGAAGCCGGTGCCGATCTGCGCTGGACCGCCGAAGTGAGCGCACTGGAGCGCTCGGCAGGCCGCGTCCGTGCCGTTCGCCTGGCCTCCGGCGAGCGCATCCCCTGCGACGCGGTGGTGCTGACATGCGAGCTGCCCGCTGCCTACGAGCTGCTGGGACGCCGGCCGCGGCGGCCGGCACGGCTGCGCCACTCACCGTCCGCAGTGATCCTGCACGCGGGGACCGACCGCACCTGGCCGCACCTCGCGCACCACACGATCTCCTTCGGCGCCGCGTGGGAGCGCACGTTCGACGAGCTGACCCGTACGGGCGAGCTGATGAGCGACCCCTCGCTGCTGATCACCCGCCCCACCGCACACGATCCCGCCCTGGCGCCACCGGGACGCCACCTCCACTACGTCCTCGCCCCCTGTCCCAACACCGCCGTCGGTCCCGCAGCCGCCACGTGGCGAGAGCTCGGCCCGCGCTACCGCGACCGTCTGGTCGGCGAACTCGAACGCAGAGGGATGGACGGGTTCGCGGACAGCGTCCAGGAAGAGCTCCTGGTGACCCCCCTCGACTGGGCGGCGCAGGGCCATGCCGCCGGCAGCCCCTTCTCCGTCTCCCACACGTTCGCGCAGACCGGACCGTTCCGCCCGCGCAACCTCGTACGGGGACTGGACAACGTCGTACTCGCGGGGTGCGGGACGACGCCGGGCGTCGGCGTACCGACCGTCCTGATCAGCGGCAAACTCGCCGCCGCGCGCGTCACCGGCGGCACCGGCCCCCGGCCCGCACGGGCGCGCCCGCCCCTGACCGCAGCCGACCCCTCTCCCGTACCGGCCCCGGCAGGTGCTGATGAGCCGTCGTGAACTGGACGCGGCCGGGATCACCGATCCCGCGCTGCGCGCCGCCTACACCCAGTGCCGACGGCTCAACGCCCGCCACGGCAAGACCTATTTCCTGGCCACCCGTCTGCTGCCGGTCGAACGCCGCTCGGCCGTGCACGCCCTGTACGGCTTCGCCCGCTGGGCCGACGACATCGTGGACGACCTCGACCGGCACCAGACGCCCGAGGAGCGCGACCGGCTGCTGCGCCTCCTGGAGAGCGACCTCGCGAGCGGGCTGCGCACGGGGGCCGGCGACGAACCGGTGGTCCGAGCCGTCGCCGACACCGCCGACCGGTACGACATCGGGCATGTGCTCTTCGCCGACTTCCTGTCCTCGATGCGCGCCGACCTGACCGTCACCGACTACCCGACCTATGCCGACCTTCAGGCGTACGTGCATGGTTCCGCCGCGGTGATCGGCCTGCAGATGCTGCCGGTCCTCGGTACGGTTACGCCCCGCCAGGAGGCGGCCCCGCACGCGGCAGCGCTCGGGGTGGCGTTCCAACTCACCAACTTCCTGCGGGACGTGGGCGAGGATCTCGACCGGGGCCGTGTCTACCTGCCCGGTGACCTGCTGGCCGCCCACGGTGTGGACAGGCCGCTCCTGGAGTGGAGCCGGCGCACCGGGCGTCGCGACGCGCGGATCCGTGCCGCTCTCGTCGCAGCGGAGGCCATGACGCGGGACGTCTATCGGACGGCGGAGCCGGGCATCGCCATGCTCGATCCGCGGGTGCGTCCCTGTATCCGCGCCGCGTTCACCCTCTACGGCGGGATTCTCGACGCGATCGCGGAGCAGGACTACACCGTGCTGCATCGTCGTGCGGTGGTGTCACGTCGGCGTCGTGCGGCCACCGCCGCGGCCGGTGTGCTGCGGGTGGCCGGTGCCCGGTGGCGCGCTCGTCCCCCGCTCCCAGCGGCTGCGGCGGGCGGTTCGGCAGTCGAGTGGGAGGGACCTGTGCGATGAGTGGGCGAATGGGCGGGAAGCGCTGGTCGCCACCGTTGCGGCGTCGGGATTCCGGCCCGGACTGGGCGGCGCAGACACCGACCTGGCGTCAGGCCCGGGCGGCACTCATCGCCGACGCGCTGGGGCGGGCGTCCGCCCGACCGTCCGGCAACTGGTTCGTGGTCGGGGCTTCCCGGGACGTGCGCGCGGGCGACCGCCCCTGTGGAAGGACGGTCGGTGGTGTGGAAGTCGTGCTCTGGCGCTCGGACGGTGGTGAGCTGCGTGCGGGGCCCGGCGTCTGTCCGCACCTCGGCGCTCCGCTGCGCGACAGCCGGGTGGTGTGCGGCACGCTGGTGTGCCATTGGCACGGCCTCGCCCTGGACGGTTCTCCGTCCGCCGGCTGGCAGCCGTTCCCCGTGCACGACGACGGCGTGCTGGTCTGGGTACGGCTGGACCAGGTGGGTGACGAGGAGCCCACTGAGCGACCTGTGGTGCCCGTGCGGCCCACGGCGGGCAGCGGGGTGGACGCGGTCTTCACGGCGGTGGGAGGGTGCGAACCGCAGGACGTGGTGGCCAACCGCCTCGATCCGTGGCACGGCTCGTGGTTCCACCCGTACTCCTTCGTCGACCTGTCGGTCGTGCGGGAGCCGCAGGGCGACGAGGACGACGCCTTCGTCGTCGACGTCTCCTTCCGGGTGGCCGGGCGCCTGGTGGTCCCGGTGCGGGCCGAGTTCACCGCGCCGGAGCCGCGCACGGTCGTCATGCGCATCACCGACGGTGAGGGCGCCACCTCTGTGGTGGAGACACACGCGACGCCGCTGACCGGGCTGAACCACGATCGTCCGCGCACCGCCGTGGTCGAGGCGATCGTCGCCGCGTCGGACCGGCCCGGATTCGCCCTCGTCCGGGCGGCCGCCCCCGTGCTGCGCCCGCTGATGCGGCGTACGGCCGGGCGCCTGTGGCGCGACGACCTGGCCTACGCCGAACGGCGCTGGACGCTGCGCAGCACCGGGCGGTTCCCCGGTTGACCGGGCTCCGGTGGCCTCCCCGCCCGGCGCGCGGGAGGCCACCGGTCAGCGGGACGGGCGGCGTCCCGCGACTGCCCCGAGCGCCCTCAGCAACGGTGAACGGCCCGACCGAGGGACTGTCCACAGCACTTGTCCCCGTACACCCCAGTCGGCGAGCAGGGCGTTCGCGGCCAGGAAGCCGGTGGTGGCGGCTCGTTCCATGAGGGCGACGGGCAGGTCGCAGCGGATCGCGTCACCGGCCAGGGTCAGCCACGAGTGGGGGGTGCGCACAGTCGGACGCAGGTGGTGGGAACCGACCTCGAAGAACGGGCAGTCCGAGCGCCACTCGTGCCGGGCGTCGACGACGCGGGCGTCGCGGGTCTCCGGGTACACCTGGTGCAGCCGGTCGACGAGCATGTCCTGCACCTTTTTCGGTTCCGCCGCGGGATCGACGGCGTAGGCGTGCAGTTCCACGACCGAGCCCCCGGTTCGCGCGGCCCAGCGGGCGGCCTCGCCTTCGTACCGCTCCAGGGTGCTGATGTTGTCCAGCCCGCCGTAGCCGCTGGTGCCGAGGAATCCGGGCCGGTCGGCGCGGACCGGACGGTCGAGCCAGAGCCGGGAGACGAGGAACGGCGGCGCGGTGCGCAGTGCGGCGATGCGGTCACGCCAGCCGGAGGTGCCCAGGCCGGATGACGCGACGACGGTCTGTCGCAGTCCCCCGGTGTCGAGAGCGAGCACCACGGCCTGGTGGCGGTCGGTGCCGGCGTCGGTGTGCACGTCCGCTCCTCCGCCGTGGTGGGGGCGGACGGCGTGCACGGAGGTGTCGGTGCGCACGTCCGCCCCGAGGCGCTGTAGGTAGTCGCCGAGCGGATCCCACAGCGCCTGGGGGAAGGGCTCGCTCGGTACGTCGAAGAGCAGGCCCTCGGCCGATCCGAGGAAGTAGATGTGGAACATCAGCAGGAGTTCGGCGGCGGACAGTTCGCGCGGGTCTGCGAAGAAGCTGCGCGAGAACACCTCGAAGGCCAGGTGGTGGGCGGCTTCCGGGAAGCGCACGCTGTCCAGGAAGGCGGTGGCGGTGACGTCGTCGAAGCGTTCGTACACCTCGGGCACGCGCACGTCGAGGAGCGGGAGCGCGGCCCGGGCGTCCATGGCGGCCAGGTCCCGCCAGCCGAAGGTGGGGCTGAGGGCGACGAATCCGAGGGCGCTGAAGGGTGGGGTCCGCGGGACGCGGGCGAAGCTGTCGGTCAGGCCGCCACTGTGCCGCAGGGGGTAGTCGGGCAGTGGAGTGAGCCGCTCCAGGGCGGGGTCGGTGCGACGGAGCAGGCCGCGAAGGTTGTAGTACTGGCGGAAGAAGGCGTGGAACCCGCGGGTCATGGTCACCGGAGAACCGTCCACCAGCGTGGTGCGCCGGCCGGCCAGCCGACCGCCCAGGGAGCCTTCCTTCTCGTACAGGGTCACGCGGGCGCCGCGTTCGGCCAGCAGGGTGGCCGCGGCCAGGCCGGCGATTCCGCCGCCGATCACCGCGACGGACGGCTCGTCGCCGCGCCGGAAGCGCTCCGCGCCGGCTGCGGGGAGCAGGGTCTCGGCCCTGCGGTCGCGGCCCCGTCGGGCTGTGGGAGTGCGGTGGGCGGTCACCGTGCGGGCTCCCTGGTCGTGAGCGAGCCGCCGTTGCGCGCGAGGAAGGTGTGCACGATGCCCGTCTGCCATCCGGCGACGGGTGCGACCCGTACCGAGGTCAGGCCGGCTCGCGCCAGCCGGGCGGCGAACGCGGGGGCGGTGTCGAAGGCGATGACACTGTGCCAGAGATGGCGGTACAGGACACGGTCGCCGGTGAACGTGCCGGCGGGAATGACGAGCCCGTGGCACACAGCCGTCCACAGCGCCCGGTGCACCCGCGAGCCGCTGAGGCTGTACTCGTGGGCGGCGAAACGCCCGTCCGGCCGCAGCAGAGTCCGAACGGTCTCCAGGACCGCGTCCGGGTCGGTGACGTTCCGGAACAAGTAAGCGGCGAAGACCGCGTCGAAGGGGCCTTCACCGGCCGTCACGAGCTCCTCGGCGGTCAGGTGGAGGAAGCGCACGCGTGCGGGCCACGGCTTGGCCAGTGCGCGGCGCAGCATGCCCGCCGACGCGTCCACGGCCGTGATCCGGGCGCGGGGGGCGGCCTTGAGCAGGGCCCGGGTGGAGACGCCGGTGCCGCATCCGAGGTCGAGAAGGTGCAGTCCGGCACCGTCGTCGGGGAGCCCTAGACGGCGGGCCGAGCGCAGGAGGTCGGTGCGGTAGCCGGGATTGAGGGCGATGAGGTTGTCGTAGGTGTGGGAGGCGTGGTCGAAGGCGCGGGCCAGGTCGTGGTCGCGCAGGAGGCTCATCGGTGGTTCTCTCCGATTCTCGCTGTGGGGCGGGAGCGGCGGGGCAGGAAAGGAAGTTCGACCGCTGTGGCGAGCATCGGCCGGACGGGGGTGCGCAGCCCGATGCTCCACTCCTCCCGGACCGAGGTCGCGCCGTCGAGGAAGCGCAGCAGGCGCTCGGTCGGGACACGGCGGAACAGGTCGGTGAAGAAGGCCGAGCCGTCGATCCGCCCGGTGTCCAGAGCACGCAGCAGTATCGCGTCCATGGCCAGCGCCCGCCGTCCGTGGGGTGCGGGCGGGACGGTCCCGTGCCCGTCACGCAGGGCGGCGGCGATGGCTCTGCTCTGTCGTTGCACCGCGGCGAAGGTGTATCCGGTGGCCGGGCGAGTGGCGCCGCCCGCGGTCCCGATACGGAACACGGCGGACCCGGCCCGTCGCGCGAAGCGGGCGTCGGTCATGGGGATGATCCCTTGCTCCGTCCGCTCCACCGTGAGCGCGCCGAGCCCGAGGATGTCGCGGCAGTAGTCACCGAGTGCCGACTCGTACGCCTCGGTGGTCAGCGCGCTGCCGGAGAACTCGGTGTACTCCACGAGCGCCCGGTCCCGGGCCAGCGGCAGGACGTAGCCGAAGGCGAGCCCGTGTGCCGGCTGGGGGACCCGGAAGTCCATCAGGTCCGCGACGGCGGGATCGAATCGGTCGGTGTCGGTGCGCACGAACCAGCCGCGGAAGTGCTGCAGCAACCGCGTGCGCGCCGGCGGCAGGGCGGGCAGCGGCCGCGAGTCGAACACACGCCGGGCGCGCAGTGTCAGGGACCAGCCCCCCGGCAGCGTGCACCGGACCTCCGCTCCCTGGGGCACGTCGCGCACCGATTCCACCGTCGCACGCAGAACACGTCCGCCGTCCGAACGGGCCAGACGGCCATGGACCATGCGTTCCAAGTCGGTGGAGCGCACCATGCGGTAGGTGAACGGGGCCGGTTCGACGGTGACCGGGCGGCCGTCGGCGCCGTGCACACGCAGCAGGGGCCAGGACGCGCTGACGGCCTCTTCGAGATCGTCGACGCCCGCGTCCCAGTAACACCAGGTCCGTTCCGCGGGGCGCGGTGGACCGTCCGGCGGCTCGATCACGGTCACGGTGGCGGCGCCGGTCTCCGTCAGCCGGTGCGCGAGGCTGAGGCCGGCGGCGCCACCGCCGACGACGACGATGTCGGACGCTTCGGCGGAGCGGGGGGTCATCGTGCTCGCCGTTCGACGACGGGCGTTCCGTCCGGGCGCGTGCGCAGCAGCTCGGCGTCCGCCGCCAGCGCGTCCGCGACGGCACCGGCCACCTGACGCGGGTCTCCGCCCCCGGGCAGCGGCGGCGCCGTGCCCGCCACCGGACGTTGGGCGAAGCCGGTGTCGAGATGTCCCGGCCGGACGTCCAGTACCCCGATACCGGCGCTTCTCGCTTCACGGCGTACGGCGTCCAGCCAGGCGCTCAACGCGGCTTTGGATGCGCTGTAGTCGGCCATCCGGGGTTGCGGTCGCTCGGCCACCACGCCGGTTACGGCGGCGATCGCGGAACCGGGTCGCAAGATGCCGAGCGCGGCGCGGAAGAACGCCGCGGGAGCGAGGCAGTTGACCGCCATCAGGTGCTCCGCGACTTCGTCACCGACCTCCTGCGCCGCGCCGAAGGCCACCGATCCGAATGCGATGACGACGGCGTCCAGCCCTTCGAGGACAGCCGACGTGTCGCGCACGGCCCGAGCGCACGACTCTGGATCGTAGGCGTCGAAGCGAGCGGTCGGGGCGCCCGGATACGGCCGTGCGGCGTGCGCCAGGCGGCTCGGGTCGCGTCCGGCGAGGGCCACCCGGGCACCACGGTCGGCCAGTTCGGCGGTGATCGCACCACCCAGCACTCCAGTGGCACCAGCCACAAGGACACGGGCACCGCTCAGTTCCACGTTGCGCTCCTGAGTACAGATCCTGGATACAGATCCTGAATACCGAACCGACGACATCATCCGATCGATCGCACTTCGGGCCCCGGGCGCTCCGTGGATGCGGCCGGTCACGACTGGCTCCCGGCGTCATCTCTGCCGCTCAAGGTCGGCATGCACCTCCCGCGCGGCACGCGCACCCGACGCCAGGGCGCCCTGCACCGATCCGGTCGCCCGGTGGTCCCCGCACACGTACCTGCCCGCGCCGAGGCGGGTGGTGCGGCTCAGCGGCCAGGGCGGAAGCATCGCCGGCAGCGCACCCTCGACCGTACGGGCGGCGACCTGCCGCCAGCCGCTCGTGTCGGTGCCGTACAACTCGGCCAGACGCCGGAGCACCGCCTCCGCCCTGCCGGGGCGGTCGGTTCCCAGTACGGAGGTGGAGATCAGCCCGGTGCCCGGCGGCGCGTAGGTGGGAGCGACCTCGCTGAGTACGCAGGTGTTCAGGATCGCTCCGGTGCTGTCCACCATCAGGGTCGGTTCGGCCATCGGTGTGCCGTCGGAGGCGTGGTAGTAGGTCGTGACGGTGCGTGTGTCCGGCACGGTCAGGTCCGGCAGCAGGCGGGTGGCGGCCGTCGGGCCCGTCGCCACCACGACGGTCCGGGCCGGCACCTCTCTCCCGTCCTCCAGCAGCACTCCGGTGTCGGTGATCTCCGCGACGGGCGTGCCGAGTCGCAGCACGCCGTCGGGCAGGCCGTCGGCGAGCTGGGCGGGTACGGCGCCGATGCCTTCCGCCGGCAGGCACAGGGATCCTCGCACCATGCTCCGCCAGACCAGGTGGAAGAAGCGCGCGGAGGTTTCCAGCCGGTCCTCCAGGAACACACCGGACAGAAACGGCCGCAGGATCTCTGCGATCACCGCGTCCGACACTCCCGCCCGGGTCAGGGCCGCCGAAGTGGGAACGTCCCGGCGTCGTCCGGCGACGGAAGCGGGCAGAACGGCGTCCTGCGCGGTGAGCGCCGCCAGCGCTGCCAGGTCGCGGGCCGAGAAGACCCGCCCCGGCAGCAGAGCCCCTGCCGCGCCGGGCTCCCGCGTCGGGTCGGCGAGACGGACCGGCCCTCTCGGTGTGTGTGCGATGACGCCCGCGGTGAACGGTCGCAGTCGCAGGCTCTGCAGGCGCAGGCGTTGCTTCACCTGCGGATACGAGGTGTTGAACACCTGAAATCCACGATCCAGCAGGAATCCGTCTCGCCGGTCCGTGCGCATGCGGCCGCCCACGCCGTCGGACGCCTCCAGCAGGGCCACCCGCCGGCCGGCACGGCCCAGGTCCAGCGCGCACGCCAGGCCGGCCAGGCCGGCACCGACGACGACGGCGTTCGGTGCCCCGCGGTGTTCATCGCTCATGCTGCTCTCCGGTCGACGCGGTACCTGTGGCGCACGAAAGTCGGGGCCGTTCCCGCCCTTCGCCCCGGCCAGTACCCGGAACACACCGACACAGGCCCCTGACCGACGTGGCACCGAGCAGCGGCCGATCGACACCGAGTGGTGCAGCCGCGACCGCCGGTCCAGCGGACCATGTTCCACCGGCTGATGCCAGGCGCCACGGCCAAGGCCCCGGACGGCCGAACGTCACCGGGCGATGAGCGGCTCCAGGGTGGCGACGGCCTCGGCCAGTCCCGCCGGACGCGCCAGGCCGGCCACCGTCTGTCCCGCCCAGCCCGGTCCGAGGGTCAGGACGACCGGCCTGCGACGAGCGCCTCGTACGCCCCACTCCATGCCGGCCACGTGCTGGGCCAGGGGCCTGCTGGCGGTGGTACGGGACTGCGCCCACAGCCCCACCGCGGCCGGTCCGGTCCTGCGCACCGCGGCGACGAGCGACTCGACGGGCAGGGCACCGCCGAACATGCGCACCGGTACACCCCTCTCCGTCAGCGCCGCGGACAGCACTTCCAGCGGCAGTGTGTGGTTCTCCCCCGGCACGCAGGCGAGCACCGTGGTGGCGCCCGGACGATCGGCGACCGTGGGGGGCGCGGTGCGCCGCAGCGCACCGGAGACGTGCCAGGAGAGGAAGTGCTCGACCTCGACGTACTTCTCCCCTGACGTCTCCCAATTACGACCGACGGCCTGGAGCGTCGGTACGATCACCTCGGTCCACGCTGCGACCAGTCCATGCTCGGCGATCGCGGTGAGCAGCAGGTCGTCCAGTGCGGCGGCATCCAGGCGCAGGGCGGCCCGGGCGATCCCCCTGCACTCCTGACGTACGTCGCCGAGCCGCAGCCCGCTCCCCGCCCGGCTGCTGCCACGGGCCGGCGACTGCGGTGCCCCTTCGGACGTCCGTCTGCGCGGGGCCGCCGACACTGGCTCCCCGCTGAGCGCCAGGCGCGCGGCCTCGGCCGGCGGCAGTCCGGTCGCCGTCCATGCGCACATCCGCTCCAGCCGCGCCACGTCCCCCGCAGTCCAGCGCCGGTGTCGGCCGCCTGTGTGCGCCTCGGGGCCGAGCCCGTACCGGCGGTCCCACGTACGCACAGTGGTGGGTGCCACCCCCAGGCGCCGGGCCACCTCGCCGGTGGTCAGCCCGCCGACCTGGGGGCCGCCCTCGCCACCCCGGTCCTCGCCCTTCCCAGTACTCGCGCTCATCCCTCCACTGTACGACGCACAAGCGACGCATGTTGCATGCGTCGTTTGTGCGTCCAAGACTGGAAGCACGCGCACGGCAGCCACACACCAGGCACACCGAAGAACTTGCCGTTCGGCGGACGCCCGTTTGTCCCCGCACGACACACGGCAGGAGGAATCAGGCCATGAACACGAACGCGCGAACGACCACCGACCTCGTCCCGCCCGTGGAAGAAACGCGGTACGAGGAGGATCTGGCCCGTGGCCTGGTCGCCGCCGACGAGGAAGCGTTCGCGGCCATCTACCGGCGCTGGGGCTCGCTCGTCCACACCATGGCCTCCCGGTCCCTCGGCGACACCCACGAAGCCGAGGACGTGACCCAGCAGGTCTTCGTCGGTGCCTGGCGCGGGCGGCACGGTTTCCGGCCGGAGCGGGGCGCGCTCGGCGCCTGGCTGGTCGGCATCACGCGCCGCAAGATCATCGACGCCTTGGCGGCCAGGACGAGGCGTCTGGCCCTGGTCGACTCGGCGACACATGCCGCTACGCCCGCCGGGTTCGTCCAGGCCGCACCGGACGACGTACTGGACCGCGTGCTGCTCGTCGAGGCCCTGTCCCATCTGCCTCACGCCCAGCGAGAAGTGCTGTGCATGGCCTTCTACGAGGACCTGACGCAGGTACAGATCGCGGAACGCACCGGCGTCCCCCTGGGAACGGTCAAGAGTCACGCGCGCCGCGGCCTGCACCGGCTGCGCCTGGTGATCGACCAGGGAAGCGCGCACGACACGGACATCTGACCAGATCAAGGGAGCGAACTCACTAGCTGTATTGACCCGCGGGGTTGTTCACGCGGCTGATCGGTGGCTGGCCGCCGAGTGCGGTGTGGCAGCGGTGGTGGTTGTAGGTGTGCAGGAATGTGAGCGATCATGAAATTCCTCAGGCAGGGCGGGTTCTGCGTCACGTAATTCCCCACCCCCGCGGTCACGTAATTCCCCATGGGGACGACGGAC
>NZ_JBHJRX010000028.1:0-59565 GCF_042268605.1 Streptomyces sp. NPDC056296
CCCCGCGGCCGCCGAGACGCCCGCGCCCGCCGAGGCCGAAGACGCCACTCCGCGCCATGGCCGGCGTCGTGCAACGCGGCGCGTGGCCGCTCCGACCGGCGCGCCCGCCGACGCCGGCGCCGAGGTGAGCGAGCCCGCCACGGCTCCCGAGACGCCGGACAAGAACGAGCAGGCCGAAAAGACCGCCGCGCCCGCCGAGCCCGTCGAGGACGCCGCTCCGCGTCGTGCGCGCCGCCGGTCCACCCGTAAGGCCGCCACCGGTTTCGCCGCGCCGGCGCAGACCGCCGCCTCCGACGAGGGGGACGCTCCCAAGCGCCCGTCGCGTCCCGCCGTCGCGGTGTTCCAGGCGCCCGTGTTCGCCGAGCCCCAGTTCCAGACGCCCGAGCGGGCCGCCGCAGAGGCCGCCGCCGAGGCGGCCGGGACCCAGCCGGAGAAGGCGCCGCAGGAGACCGAGGAGCTCCCGGAGGAGCAGTCCGCCGGGTCGCGTCGCCGCCGCAAGCGCCGGGGCGCCGCCGCCGAGGAGGCCGCCGAGGAGCGGGCCACCGCCACCGTGAAGCAGGACGAGCCGGAGGCCGAGGCCCAGGCCGAGACGGACGCCGACTCCGACGCCGACGAGTCCGGTGAGGACCACGACGACGCCGAGGGCTCCGAGGACTCCGGTTCGCGCCGTCGCCGTCGCCGGGGCGGTCGCCGCCGTCGCCGGGGCGATGCCGCCGAGGGTGACTCCGCGGACGGCGACGAGTACGCCGCCGAGCAGGCCGCCCGGACCGATCAGGACGCTGCGGACACGGCCGAGCAGGCCGAGGAGGACGCCGAGGAGGGCGAGGACGCCTCGGGCGAGGGCGGCGGCTCCAGCAGCAGCCGTCGCCGCCGGCGCCGTCGTCGCCGTGCCGGGGACGGCTCCGGCGACGCCGAGTCGTCGTCCGCCGACGACCCCGAGCGCACCGTCGTCAAGGTCCGCGAGCCCCGTCCCCCGCGGGAGAAGGGCGAGCCGTCCGACGAGGTGCAGTCCATCAAGGGCTCGACCCGTCTGGAGGCCAAGAAGCAGCGCCGCCGGGAAGGCCGTGAGCAGGGACGCCGACGCGTCCCGATCATCACCGAGGCCGAGTTCCTGGCCCGCCGCGAGGCCGTCGAGCGCGTCATGGTCGTCCGCCAGCACGGCGAGCGCACCCAGATCGGCGTCCTGGAGGACGGCGTGCTCGTCGAGCACTACGTCAACAAGGAGCAGGCCACCTCGTACGTCGGCAACGTCTACCTCGGCAAGGTGCAGAACGTGCTGCCGTCGATGGAGGCCGCCTTCATCGACATCGGCAAGGGCCGCAACGCCGTCCTGTACGCCGGTGAGGTCAACTTCGAGGCCCTCGGCATGTCCGGCGGGCCGCGCCGCATCGAGTCCGCCCTCAAGTCCGGCCAGTCGGTCCTCGTGCAGGTCACCAAGGACCCGATCGGTCACAAGGGCGCCCGCCTGACCAGCCAGATCTCGCTGCCCGGCCGCTACCTGGTCTACGTGCCCGAGGGCTCGATGACCGGTATCAGCCGCAAGCTGCCCGACACCGAGCGGTCCCGGCTGAAGACCATCCTCAAGAAGATCGTCCCCGAGGACGCGGGCGTCATCGTGCGCACCGCCGCCGAGGGCGCGAGCGAGGACGAACTGCGCCGCGACGTCGAGCGGCTCCAGGGGCAGTGGGAGGAGATCCAGAAGAAGGCGAAGAGCGGCGGCAGCTCGAACGCGCCCACGCTGCTCTACGGCGAGCCGGACATGACCGTCCGGGTCGTGCGCGACATCTTCAACGAGGACTTCACCAAGGTCGTCGTCAGCGGTGACGACGCCTGGCAGACCATCCACGGCTATGTGTCCCACGTGGCGCCGGACCTCGCCGACCGGCTGTCCAGGTGGACCAGCGAGGTCGACGTCTTCGCCACGTACCGGATCGACGAGCAGCTCGCCAAGGCGCTGGACCGCAAGGTCTGGCTGCCCAGCGGCGGTTCGCTGGTGATCGACCGGACCGAGGCGATGGTCGTCGTCGACGTCAACACCGGCAAGTTCACCGGTCAGGGCGGCAACCTCGAGGAGACGGTCACCAGGAACAACCTGGAGGCGGCCGAGGAGATCGTGCGCCAGCTGCGGCTGCGCGACCTCGGCGGCATCATCGTCATCGACTTCATCGACATGGTGCTGGAGTCCAACCGGGACCTGGTGCTGCGGCGCCTGCTGGAGTGCCTGGGCCGCGACCGTACGAAGCACCAGGTCGCCGAGGTGACCTCGCTGGGGCTCGTACAGATGACGCGGAAGCGGGTCGGGCAGGGCCTCCTTGAGTCGTTCTCCGAGACCTGCGTCCACTGCAACGGCCGTGGCGTCATCGTCCACCTGGACCAGCCGACCGCCGCCGCCGGTGGTGGCGGCGCCGGCAAGCGCCGCAAGCGGGCGCGGGCCGGCGGCGCGGAGCAGCCGCACGAGCACGAGGCCGTGGCCGGCGTCGAGACCGGTGTGACGGCGGAGCAGGAGGCGGACACCGAGTCCGAGTCCGAGGTCGCCGCCGAGGCGGCCGAGCCGGTCGCCCTCCCGGCGCCCGACTTCAGCGCGGACGAGGAGCTGTACAGCAGCGCCGCCGAGGCCGAGGCAGCCGCCACGCGCGGTCGCGGCCGGCGCCGCACGAGCCGGCGGGCGTCGGCCCCGGCGGGCGCCCCGAAGTCGGCCAAGGCCGTGAAGGGCGAGGCCGCGCGCGCCGAGGTCCCGACCGCGCAGGACGTCACGGTCCAGGAGGAGGTCGAGCGTCCGGTACGGCAGGAGCCCGCCGCCGAGGTGCTCGCCGAGCCCGCCGCCGTCGAGGACGCCGTCTCCGGCGCCCCGGCCCCGGTCACCGAGGAAGCCCCGGCCGTCGTCGAGGCGCCGGTTGCCGAGGAGGCCGCGCCCAAGGGCCGTACCCGCCGTCGGGCCACCCGGAAGGTGTCCGCACCGGCCGGTTCGCCCGCGGGTGCCGAGGCCGCCGTGCTGACGGTCCCGGAGACCGCGCAGGCCGAGCAGGCGACGGAGGCACCGGCGGCTGCCGAGGCCCCCGTGGAGTCGGCCGCCGCGGCCGCCGAGAGCGCCGCCCCGGCGCGTCCGAGGCGCCGGGCCGTGCGCAAGCCCACCACGTCCACCGCGTCCGAGGAGGCGGCCGTCATGGTCGTCCCGTCGGCCCCGGCGGAGGAAGCGGGCGAGACCGCGGCCGTGGCGGAACCCGAGGCGGACGCCGCCGAGGAGACCGCCCCGGCCAAGAAGGCGGCGGCGCGCAAGACGGCGAAGAAGGCGACGGCGAAGAAGGCCGCCACCAAGAAGACCGCGACCAAGAAGACGACGACCGCGAAGAAGACCACGGCCAAGAAGGCGGCCAAGACGACGACCGCCAAGAAGGCCACGGCCAAGAAGACGGCGTCGAAGAAGACCGCGGCGGCTGCCCAGCAGACGCCGTCCTCGGTCACGGCCGCCACCGACGAGGGCTGATCCGGCCGTCTGTCGCAGAACGTGTGGTCCTGTCCCGCTCGGCATCCGCTCGGATTCCGTTCGGACAGGACCTCACGTTTCGGACCACACGTTTCGGACCTCACGTTTCCCCGGACGTCCCCGGGCGCATCATCACCGCACAACCGGGCCACCGACCCGTCCCCGCCGACCCGTCCCCGCGAGGAGAGAAGATCACGTGCCGGTACTGACGAGGCTCATCCCCTCGCCGCTCGTAGTGGACATCCGTCCGGGCGCGCTCGACGACCTGGCGAGTGTCCTCGCGGACCAGCGGATCTCCCAGTCCGGAAAGCTCGCCGTGGCGATCAGCGACGGCTCGGGAGCCCGCCTGCGCCGGAGACTGGCGCCGTCCCTGCCCGGCGCCGACTGGTTCGAGGTCGGCGGCGGCACCATCGACGACGCCGTGCGGCTGGCCGACGGCATGAAGGCGAGCCGCTACGACGCGATCGTCGGGCTCGGCGGCGGCAAGGTCATCGACTGCGCCAAGTTCGCCGCGGCCCGCGTCGGCCTGCCCATGGTCGCCGTGGCCACCAACCTCTCCCACGACGGCATCTGTTCACCGGTGTCGATACTCGACAACGACGCGGGCCGCGGCTCGTACGGCGTGCCGACGCCCATCGGGCTCGTCGTCGACCTCGCGGTGATCCGCGAGGCGCCGATCCGCTTCGTGCGCTCCGGGATCGGTGACGCCGTCTCCAACATCTCCGCGGTCGCCGACTGGGAGCTGGCCCACCGGGTCACCGGCGAGAAGGTCGACGGCCTCGCCGCAGCTCTGGCCCGGCAGGCCGGCGAGGCGGTGCTGCGCCACCCCGGCGGCTGCGGCGACGACGGGTTCCTGACCGTGCTGACCGAGGGCCTGGTGCTGTCCGGCATCGCCATGTCGATCGCCGGACACACCCGGCCCTCCTCCGGCGCCTGCCACGAGATCAGCCACGCGCTCGACCTGCTGTATCCGAGGCGTGCCGCGAGCCACGGCGAGCAGGTGGGCATCGGCGCGGCCTTCGCGACGTATCTGCGCGGCGACCACGAGGGCTCCCTGCTGATGGCCGGGACGCTGCGCCGGCACGGGCTGCCCGTGGTGGCCCAGGAGATCGGGTTCGACGACGAGGAGTTCGTACGGGCCGTGGAGTTCGCGCCGCAGACCCGGCCCGGCCGGTACACGGTCCTGGAGCATCTCGACCTGTCGCCCGCGCGGGCCAAGGAGGCGTACGCCGAGTACGTCGCGGCGGTCGCCGGCTGAGGCCCGGGGGCCCGGTTTGACCCTTGTCGTGCGGCCCCGTAATCTTGACCGTCGGCGTGTCGACTGACGCGTCACATCCCCGTAAACCTTTCTTCCTTCCGGGTGCGGGCCCCGACGGGCCCCGGCCGGGAGAGGCCGTTCGCGTGTGTCACCGGACGGCTGGACTGCGGGGGTGCCGTTCCAGAGCGAGAGAGTGAGATCCGCGTGTACGCCATCGTGCGCAGCGGTGGTCGCCAGCACAAGGTTGCTGTCGGCGACATCGTTGAGGTTGACAAGATTTCCACCGCCCAGGTCGGCGACACGGTCGAGCTCTCGACCCTGCTCGTCGTTGACGGCGACGCTGTGACCAGCGACCCGTGGGTGCTGGCCGGCATCAAGGTCCAGGCCGAGATCGTGGACCACCACAAGGGCCAGAAGATCGACATTCTGCGCTACAAGAACAAGACCGGCTACCGCCGTCGTCAGGGCCACCGCCAGCAGTACACGGCGATCAAGGTCACTGAGATCCCCGCGGCTGCGAAGTAAGGGACTGAGAACAGATGGCACACAAGAAGGGCGCATCGTCCACTCGGAACGGTCGCGACTCCAATGCCCAGCGGCTCGGCGTGAAGCGCTTCGGCGGTCAGGCCGTCAACGCGGGTGAGATCCTGGTCCGCCAGCGCGGCACCCACTTCCACCCGGGCGCCGGCGTCGGCCGTGGCGGCGACGACACGCTGTTCGCGCTGCAGGCCGGTGCGGTGCAGTTCGGCACCCACCGTGGCCGCAAGGTCGTGAACATCGTTCCGGTCGCCTGATCGGAAACTTTCGCGAGGCGGACCTCACTTCCCCCAGGGGAAGCGGGTCCGCCTTTCGCGTGTTACCCAAGAGACATCCCCACAGCAGGCAGTAACTGGAGGCACATCCCATGACCACCTTCGTGGACCGCGTCGAGCTGCATGTCGCCGCGGGTAACGGAGGCCACGGCTGTGCCTCCGTCCACCGTGAGAAGTTCAAGCCGCTCGGCGGCCCGGACGGCGGCAACGGCGGCCATGGCGGCGACGTGATCCTCACCGTCGACCAGTCGGTGACCACGCTCCTCGACTACCACCACTCCCCGCATCGCAAGGCCACCAACGGCAAGCCCGGTGAGGGCGGCAACCGCTCCGGCAAGGACGGCCAGGACCTGGTCCTGACCGTGCCCGACGGCACCGTGGTACTCGACAGGGCGGGCAACGTCCTCGCCGACCTGGTCGGCCAGGGCACCTCCTACGTCGCCGCGCAGGGCGGCCGGGGCGGCCTCGGCAACGCGGCGCTGGCCTCCGCGCGGCGCAAGGCGCCCGGCTTCGCGCTGCTCGGCGTGGCCGGGGACGTCCAGGACATCCACCTGGAGCTGAAGACCGTCGCCGACGTGGCGCTGGTCGGCTACCCGAGCGCCGGCAAGTCCTCGCTGATCTCCGTACTGAGCGCGGCCAAGCCGAAGATCGCCGACTACCCCTTCACGACGCTCGTCCCGAACCTGGGCGTGGTGACGGCGGGCTCGACCGTCTACACCGTCGCGGACGTCCCCGGTCTGATCCCCGGTGCCAGCCAGGGCAAGGGCCTCGGTCTGGAGTTCCTGCGCCACGTGGAGCGGTGCAGCGTGCTGGTGCACGTACTGGACACGGCGACGCTGGAGTCCGAGCGCGACCCGGTCTCCGACCTGGACATCATCGAGGCGGAGCTCAGCGAGTACGGCGGGCTGGACAACCGGCCCCGGATCGTCGTCCTCAACAAGATCGACGTGCCCGACGGCAAGGACCTCGCCGAGATGGTCAGGCCGGACCTGGAGGCACGCGGCTACCGCGTCTTCGAGGTGTCCGCGGTGGCCCACATGGGCCTGAAGGAGCTGTCCTTCGCGCTGGCCGAGCTGGTGGGCGGCGCGCGCGCGGCCCGGCCCAAGGACGAGGCCACGCGGATCGTCATCCGGCCCAAGGCCGTGGACGACGCCGGCTTCACCGTCACCCGCGAGGAGGACGGCCTGTTCCGGGTGCGCGGCGAGAAGCCCGAACGCTGGGTGCGCCAGACCGACTTCAACAACGACGAGGCCGTCGGCTACCTCTCCGACCGGCTCAACCGCCTCGGTGTCGAGGACAAGTTGATGAAGGCGGGCGCCCGCAACGGCGACGGCGTGGCCATCGGCCCCGAGGACAACGCGGTCGTCTTCGACTGGGAGCCGTCCGTGACGGCCGGCGCCGAGATGCTCGGCCGCCGCGGCGAGGACCACCGCTTCGAGGCACCCCGCCCGGCCGCCCAGCGCCGCCGGGAACGCGACGCCGAACGCGACGAGGCGGACCGGGAGTTCGACGGTTTCGAGCCGTTCTGAGCGTCCCCCCAAGTCCTGACCGACTGGCCTCAGCAGCGACTGTGCCCACATGAGTGCACCGCGTCAGCATGGGACGCGGAGGTCGGCCACGACGGTACCGGACTGGTCCCGCCAGCTTTTCGGGCATGGCGGGGCCAGGATCAGCCGACAGTGCCTGGCATGAGGTGCTGTCGTAGTACTCGATCTCGGGCGAACGGTGGCGACATGACCGCGGCCCTCGTGGAGTGATCGTGCCCTCGCTGACCAAGTGACTGGCCGCCTTCGACGAACAACGCCGAGCCCTGGAGGTTCGGAACGAAACCCATCCTCTCGCCGAGGCCCTGACCGCCGCAGTCCTCCCGACCGCCGTCGGCGACGGCAGCTCGCGGTCCCTACCGCCGCCAGCCCTGCCTCATAAAGGCCTCGCCCCGGCGACCAGGCGGTTGGGTACCTGGATCCACGGCGAACACACCTCCAGAGCCGGGTACCGGCAGCTGAACGCGTGGTGTTCACCCAAGCCCTCCTCCGCCACCGCATCAGCGTAGTGATCGCGATGCTCCGCGACGGCCGCTTCTTCCGCACCGTCTCCAGATGGATGCGCAAGCTCTCGGCGACGCCCGTGAGGGCGCGGTCGTTCGAATACCACACTGTCCACTGCATCCGGTTCTTTGGGCACTCCAGATCCTGTCGTCCTGCCCGTCCTCGACAGATGAGGTGTGCGCGGCCGCCACCAGGAATCGCCCGTCAAATGCCAGTAGTCGCAGGCGTGTTAGCATCTCGTGGCCCGTTTGTGATCCAATCTGCCAGTAGTAAAGGTGATTTGATGGACCGTCGTTCTCTACTCAGGAGTGTTGTATCCATGGGGGGTGCTTCGCTGGTCTCGATGTCGGCATCCCCCAGTGCGCAGGCAGCTGACACCTTTCATGTGGCGGTCTGCGAGCAGAACAGGAATCAGATTCTCATCCATCCGGCAGGTGAAGGTTGGACCCCAGCGAATCAGGTTTGGTCCTGGACGCCGCCCAGTGCAATCGTCGATGGAGTCAACACTTGGAACGGGCTGTCAGACGTCAAGTTCCGCGACACTGATGCCTTCGGGTGGGTTGCTCTAGTCACGGCATCACAAGGCAAGGTCGGTATCGTGAACTTTGGCGACGATGACGCACTTCTGTGGTCTGCGAGGCCGTACGGGAATCCGCATGCGGTGGAACGCATACCGGGGATCGGAGCGATCGTGGTCGCTTCATCGCATGCGTCGGATCGGGTTGACTACCCTGGGTTCCTCACTGTCTACGCGCCGACCGACCCCAATGACCCGAGTACCCTGAGGAGGGTCCAGGAGATCAGATTCCAGGGCGCGCATGGAATCTGGTACGACGGAAGTCACCTTTGGGCCCTGGGAACTTGGACCCTTGCCAAATATCGAGTGAATGGCGACGCGCTGTCCACTCGCCTTGAGGCAGCTTGGGTGCACACTTTCTCCTCGCCCTTCAACGGGCACAGCCTTGACACCGACTACAGTGACTCCGGCTACCTGCTCATCACAGGTGGTGGGTCGGTGAAACGCGTACATAAGGCAACGGGGGTCATCAGTTCCATGACACCGTCCGATGCCGGAGTCAAGTCGTATTCCCGTGTGCGTTCCGGCGTATCGTTTTGGCAGCAGGCCATCGCTGTGACGTCTCCTCCAAGCAATGGCTGGTGGAATACCTACATCCAATTCTTCAACAGCTCCGGCGAGCGGACCTACAGGCGCAATTTGGAGGGCTACGGCTACGAAGGGCATTTCTACAAGGCCCGAGTCTCCAGCACCTCGTTTTCCTGAATGGCCCGCAGGTCGTAACTGCGGAATCACCCCGCAGTGAACGTACTTCACTGTGCCCTTCTCATCCCGATCGTCAGGCGAAGTCGATGGCGTGAACGGCGGCGACGGTCCGGCTGATCCGGGTCGGTCCGCAGTGGGCCTGGCGGGAGCTCCGCCATTGCTTCAGGCGGGCGAGGGCTCGCTCGCCGGGCACCGCAGATGGGAAAAGGGTCCCGGTAGGACCGGGCGTGCTTATCGGGTAGCTCTCGGCCGTAGTAGGGGCTCAGATCGTGCGCGCGAGCCGCGGTCAGGTCGTGCGTGCCGAACTGCCGCCACGCCCAACTTCCCTTTGATGTCAACCGTCCGACGGCGGAGACTCTGAACGACGCTGCGGCTCGTAACGAGGAGGGCATGCCCCGCCTTCCGAGCCTGCTTCAAACAGCCGCCTATGCGCGCCAAATCATCACCGTTCACGACGTTCCGCACGCCGGAAGAGATCGCTGCACTGGCTGAGGCGAGACTTGCGCGTCAACCCGTGCTGACGTGCTCCGGCTCACCGCTCGGACTCTGGGCGATCACCCACGAGGCCACTTCACCAGCACTTCGCCATGCGCCCGTCCGCCATGCGTGAACTTCGACGGCTGCTCGACATCGCCAAAACGCCGAGCGTTACCGTCCGGCTCGTGCCACTCGACTGCGCGGTCCATCCGGGGTGCTCGGCCGTTCCAATCTCGGGAGCTCCCCGCCGCTCATGCCGAGTGTGGTCGTGTCGGAAAACTCAGGCGTGCGTCGAGTGCGAGGACAGGCGCCCGCCCTTCGCCACAGCCTTCGCCCAGTGAAGCTGAGCAACTACCGCGTTTCGAACTCACCGGCGGGGCGCGGGCGGTGCGATTCGAGAATCCCGCTCGGGAACCGCCCGGTTGCACTGCTCCGGAGTGGGCCGCCTTCCGGGCTGGTGTACTGGCCGGGGAGCTCTGAGCCCGAGGCCAACCGTCCCACGACTCAGCTTCGTCGTGGGTTCTCAGCTCACCCTTCGCGCCGTTCCAGTGCCGCCGTCACCCGTCAGGCGCTGACGTCCGTCAGCTCTTGGTTGGCGTAACTACGAAGCCAGGTCCGGAAGTCCGGGCCCAGGTCTTCACGTTCGCACGCGAGTCTGACAATGGCACGCAGATAGTCGCCGCGGTCACCGGTGTCATAGCGGCGGCCCTTGAAGACGACGCCGTGCACCGGGCCGCCGGCCTTTCCCTCGGCGGTAGCCGCTGTTGTATGCGTCTCGGCGAGCTGCTGGAGGGCGTCGGTCAGCTGGATCTCGCCGCCGCGGCCGGGTTCGGTCTTGCGGAGTATGTCGAAGATGTGCGGGTCGAGCACGTAGCGGCCGATGATGGCGTAGTTGGAGGGCGCGTCGGCCGCGTCGGGCTTCTCGACCAGTCCGCCGACCTTGACGACGTCGCCGTCCTCGGTGCCCTCCACGGCCGCGCAGCCGTAGAGGTGGATCTGCTCGGGCGCGACCTCCATGAGGGCGATGACGCTGCCGCCGTACTGCTCCTGGACCTCGATCATGCGCTGGAGCAGCGGGTCGCGCGGGTCGATCAGGTCGTCGCCGAGCAGGACCGCGAAGGGCTCGTTGCCGACGTGCGGGGCGGCGCACAGCACGGCGTGGCCGAGGCCCTTGGGGTCGCCCTGGCGGACGTAGTGGATCATGGCGAGGTCGCTGGACTCCTGGACCTTGGCCAGCCGGCTCGCGTCGCCCTTCTTCTGGAGGGCGGACTCCAGTTCGTAATTGCGGTCGAAGTGGTCCTCCAGAGGGCGCTTGTTGCGGCCCGTGACCATGAGGACGTCGCCGAGGCCCGCGGTCACGGCCTCTTCGACCACGTACTGGATCGCCGGCTTGTCGACGACCGGCAGCATCTCCTTGGGAGTGGCTTTGGTGGCCGGCAGGAACCGGGTACCGAGCCCGGCTGCGGGGATGACAGCCTTGCTGATGTGAGAGGCCATGTGTTGCCTGGTGTCCTTCGTCGTTTGAGTTACGGGCGTGCGTTCATGTCCACATCGGAGAACGGCCGGTAAGGCGCAGACGTGTCCGCGTTCGAGTTTGTCCGCTGCCGTAGGACATGGGCCTGGATGCGGCCGACGCTGGGGCTGGAGCGATCGCGTCCATGGACAGCACCGGGAGACTCGGCTCCTCGCTGAGGAGCAGGCTGCGTGCTAGCCGCGCCGTCGCGCGCCCGTCGGCGTACTGCACGAACCACCTACGGAACGCGGCCCGCAGCTCGGTTGCCCGGGCAGTTTATCAGGCACCGGATCAGGGATTCGTTGAGGTCGTCCTCGCCGGCTGCTCGGACAGGTCGTCGAAGTACGCGCATCTGCCGAGCTTTGCCGCAGCGGTATCGGTGGACATTCCGCAGGTCTGTCGCAGCCTGAACCGGATCAGCCCGAGTGTCGCGAGCCCGGGTCGGACGTCACGGCCGTCGGCGTGAGGTCGGCGTCTTCAGGCCGAACTCGGCACTGCTCAGCAGCCGCCGCATGGCAAGCGCTATCGGGCGCTCGACAAAGCGCTGGACGAAGTACGACAGCACGACGAGGCCGCCGACCGTCACGCCCACCAGAGTCCAGGGGCTCATGCGGTCACTGAAATGGTGCAGCAGCGAAACGCCGATGACGTCGTGCAGGAGGTACAGGGGGAAGGTCAGCGATCCCGCGACGGTCAGCCAGCGCCCGCGAATCCAGGTGGTCCAGCCGAGCGCGATCGCCGCGATCAGCAGGAAGAACACCGTGGTCGAGAGGATCAGCCAGCCACGCCAAGGCGACCAGGTCTCCCAGTTGTTGCGTCCTCCGTGTGGAGCCAGCAGGAAGTGCAGCGCCAACAACCACGACATGGCGACGATGCCCCACAGCAGCGGCGTCGGCCGGTAGCGGTACATCAGGTAGAAGGCCATGCCCGCGATGAAGAACGGGGCGGACGTCGGATTGACGAGCAGTGTGAGCAGCGGGATCCCGGCGCTCGGCGCCAGCACCGCGGCGACCGTCCAGAGACCGCAGAAGACCACCACGCGCTGGTAGGTCAGGCCCTTCCAGACCACCACCGAGAAGGTGAGGTAGAAACAAAGCTCGGGCCAGAGCGTCCAGTAGACGGAGTCGAGGTTGTCAACGCCGAGCGGGGTCTGAAGCATCGTGAGGTTGGCGAAGAGAACCCGCGGGTTCGGGTGCCCGAACGGCGTGTCGAAAAGGTAGATCGCACAGGCCGACACCACGATCGCCACCCAGTACATCGGGTACAGCCGGGTGACCCGTGAGATGAAGAAGTCACGAGGGGAGCGCCCCCACGCGCTCATGCAGATGACGAAGCCGCTGATGAGGAAGAACAGGTCGACACCGAGCCGGCCGAAGGCGAAGTAGCGGTGCGCCTCCGGGAACAGGGTGTCGACCGGGCGGCCCCACACGAACTCCATCGCCCCGGGTGTCTGCCCGACGAAGTGGAAGAGGACCACCGACAGCGCCGCCAGGAACCGCAGCCCGTCCAGTGCGGCGAGCCGGTTCTTGCGGACCACCGGCCCCGCGTCGGCCAAGGGCGCCTCGGTACCAGGCCGGAGCGACGACGCTCGCGCGGCAACCGTGGGCTCGCCCGTCTGTGCGGTGGGACCGTCCGCCGGTACGTGCTGGTCCGTTTGGCTCATGCATCTTCCTTCCCGGTCACATGTCGTGCTGCGTAAGGCTTCTTGACGATCGCGACTCATGACCGACAAGCGGAGGGAATGGTTGTAGGGCCTTTCCAGTACGCGCGGCGGCTGAAGGGGCGGGCGTGGGCCCGGCCCCCCCCGACCGGGCCCACGCCGTCACCAGCGTCGGACTTCGGGACTAGCGTTCCAGGAAGGTGAACAGCTCTTCCCACTGGTCCGTGATGGCCGAGGGAGAGTAACGCTGCACGTTCTCACGTGCCTTCTCACCCATCGTGTCCCGGAGTTCGGCGTTCTCCATGAGTCGACCCAGCTGACGCGCGAGTTCCATGGTGTTGCCCGGGCGGGCGAGGAGACCGTCCTCCTCGTCCTGGACGATCTGGCGCACGCCCGGCGCGCAGTCGAAGGCCGCGCAGGGCACGGCGCAGGCCATGGCCTCGAGCAGAGCCAGTGGGAAGCCCTCACCGCGGGACGACTGGACGAACACCGAAGCACCGTGCAGCGCGCCCACGACGTCGTCGGTCTGCCCGGCCCACTCCACCGAATCGTCCAGCCCGAGCTGGGCGCACTGCTGCTTGAGGGCGCTCTCGTCGGGACCGGAACCGTAGATGCGAAGGCGCCACCCGGGGTGCTTGGGCGCAGCATCGGCCCAGGTGTCGAGCAGCATGTCGATGCCCTTCTGATGGCCGAGGCGGCCGACGCTCACCACGACCTTCTCGGTGCGCGACGAAGGGACCTCCGGCATCATCGGCAGGGGGTTCGGCATGAACCCCACGTTGTTGAGCCCGCGGCCGACCCAGAGGTCGGCGTCCTCCTGGGTCAGCAGGAGGAGCCGGTCGACGTCCTTGTAGTACCGCCGGACGCGTTGGAAACGCGAGGAGCCCTTCGAGTACTCGTAGGACTCGTGGCTCATGCCGAGGACCGGATGACCGGCAGTGTCGGCGGCGGCCACCCACTCCATGGCCCAGACCTGGGTCACGATGATCATGGCGCCAGGGCCGGCGGCCCGGAAGAGACCCGACAACCGCTCCGCGGTCTCCCGCGTGCCCGCCTCCCGCGCGGCCTCGCGCCGCCGGGCCGCGAGGTTGGCCCGGTCGCGGAGGTTGCGGGCCTGCCAGGGCCCGGGCGGCCGCTGATCGTAGAGCGTCACGGTGGTGAAGGGCGGGTCGTCACCGAGGTCCATCGGTACTTCGGGCGGTGCGATGCCCACGATGGTCACGCGGTGGCCGCGCTCGGCGAACAAACGGGCCATCAGCGCCTGCCAGCGGGCGACGCCGCCGAGTTCGTTGACCTCGTTCGCCACGAAAATGATGTCGCGCTGTGTCATCGGGCTTCTCCCTCGGAGCCGAAGAAGCGATCGACGATCCGGGCGGCCGCGTCACCGCGGTCGTACTCACCGTACTGCGTCATGAATTCCTTGATCCGTCCCTCGCAGCCGGACGCGAGGGTGTCCAGGTCCGACAACACATCGAAGAGCTCCTCCGCCGTACCGGTCACCGGACCGGGGGCCTGCTCCGACAGGTCGAAATAGGTTCCGCGGCTGTTCTGCGCGTACTCGTCCCAGTCGTAGGTGAAGAAGACCATGGGCCGCTGGAGCAGGGCGTAGTCGAACATGACGGAGGAGTAGTCGGTGACCAGCACGTCCGAGAGCAGCAGCACCGGAGTGATGTCGGGTTCCTCACTGACGTTGACCACGCGGCCGGCGACCGACGGAGGCAGCGTGACGTTGTTGAGGTAGTGCGTTCGGATCAGCAGCGTGAAACGGTCGCCGAAGCGGTCCGCGAATTCCTCGACGTCGAAGGGAAACTCGAACTTGCGTACCTTGCCGTTCTCCTGCGCCCGGAACGTCGGGGCGTACAGGACGACGGGGCGGTCTCGCCGGATGCCCAGCCGCTCGGCCAGCTCCTGCGCGGCCGGGTCGGTGGCCGCCGAGTCGCGCGCCCCTACCAGGGCGTCGTTGCGCGGGTAGCCCGTGCGCAGCAGCTTCTCCTCCGGTACTCGGTAGGCCCGGGCCAGTGTCTTCTCGTCGTGCTCGCCGCGTACCACGAAGTGGTCGAAGCGGTCGATGGCCCGTTGATAGGCCTGTTGCTCGTGCTCCGGCATGATCCGGTAATGCGGCTCGTCGAAGCCCATGCGCTTGAGCGCGGAGCCGTGCCAGGTCTGGATGTAGGTGGTCTCCGGACGCTTGGGCAGCTTCAGCGGGAACCCCTGGTTGTCGATCCAGAACTCGGCCTGTGCCAGCGCCCTGAGGTAGGGCCAGGACCAGCGGCGCACCAGCTCCACGTCCTCGGGGAACCCGGTGGGGCGGTTGCCGGCGTACGACCAGAAGACCTTGACCGGCACATCGCGCCGGCGCAGCTCCTCGTAGATGGCGCGGGGGCTGTCGCTGTACTGCTTGCCGAGGTGGCTCTCGAAGACGACGGTGCCCTTGCGTACGGGCAGCAGCCGGATCATGCGCTCGAACGTCTCGATCTTGCGCGGACCGGAGTGCAGGTCCTTGCGCACCGAGGCGACCTTGCGCACCATCTTCTTCGCCATGCGGGCGGGCGGGCTCTGGATGTTGCGTTGGACGAGCGTCGACGTGCGCTGCGCCAGCCGGCCGTGCTGGGTCAGCCGGAAGGCGAGGTGCCCGTTGGCCGAGGCGTGCGGCAGGATCCGGTCGGCCATCATCCGGCCGAGCCGCGGGCGGATGCGGATCTCGCCTGCGCCCTCCAGATCGGTGCGCCCGACCGTGAGCCGGCTCGTGGTGCGCTCGCCGTCGACCGTGAGGTGCATGCGTACGTCCCACACGTCGTCGATGAGACCCACTGGGCGTAGCTTGCCGGCCAGCGGGACCGTGGCCTGCCAGGTCACGGACTCCCCCTCGTGCCGGAATGCCGACACCGGGAATCGGAACGACTGCAGGCTCTTGCGGCGGGCGCGGAACTCCAGTTCGCCCTCCAGCCGGGCGCCGGGGGAGATCACGCCCAGCGGGTTGACCAGGGCACCGGCGAGGGCCACCCCCGCAGGCTGCTCCGCGTACCGAGTCACCGCGTTGCGCAGGCTGAGACGCTGGACCGGCCTGGCGTGGTAACCGAGGCCGGTCACGTCGAGCACGGTGCGGCCCATCGGGTCGTCCAGGTGCTCCGCGCACCAGTAGACCCGGCCGTCCCGCTCCAGCAGCGGGCTGGAGACCTTGTTCTTGTTGATGAGCGTGTCGATGGCCGGCATGAGGTGGTCCCAGTCCTCACGCAGCAGCAGGTAGGCGCAGAGCCGGTGGATCGGGGACAGCTCCGCGTAGGCCTCGTCGGGGAAGTCCTGGATGTAGCTGCGGGCCATCTCCGCGAAGTGGTGCCGGTACTCGTCGTCCAGGAAAGGCAACTCCCGGAGGTAGAGGACGAGGTCGTGCTTCAGGAACTTCGTGTCCTTGTGCAGCTTCAGGTCGTCGTGGCCCTCATCGGCGAGGATGCGGTCGATCCTGCGGTGGATCTCGAGCCGGTCGGCGAAGTTGTTGATCTCGTGCCGGCGGTTACTGATCGACTTCTCTTCGGTCTTCTCGACGACGTTCCAGTGGTAGACCGTGTTCGGGATCAGCGTGATCCGGGACGCGGCCAGGTACGCCTGGGCGGAGAAGAGCAGGTCCTCGTAGTGGATGCCGCGCGGGAAGGTCAGGCCGCTGTCGACGAGGAACTCGCGCCGGTAGCACTTGTTCGTCGACAGGGTGTCGAAGACCAGTAGGTCGGGTATCTCGGCGACCGAGTCGAAGGTGCGGGTCTGCCGGTAGAGCCATTGGTACCACTTGGCAGTCTTACCCGACCGGCTGTCGGTGTGGACACGCAGGCAGAGCCCGGAAACGAGGTCGGCCCCGGTGCGCTCGGCGGCCTCCAGCATGTTGCGGCAGGCGTTGACCTCGAGGGTGTCGTCACTGTCGAGGAACATCACGTAGCGGCCGCGGGCGATGGCTATGCCCTGGTTGCGCGGCTCGCCGCAGCCGCCGCTGTTCTCGGCCAGCTGGATGGCCCGCACCCGGTCGGAAGTGGCCGCCAGCCGCTGCGCGACCTCGAAGGAGCCATCGGTGGAGTGGTCGTCGGCGACGATGACCTCGACATTGTGCAGGGTCTGGTCGAGGACCGACTGCACCGCCGTCGGAAGACGATCGGCGTCGTTGTAAACGATGACGACGACGCTGATGTCGGGCGTTCTGTCGTGGTGCTGGGACACAGCTGCGGCTACCTCTGGCTCAAAGGACGGATATCGGGTCGGACGTGGCGTTGCCCGGGCTGGGGGGCGGAGCAGGCACCCGCTGGTCCAACGGCACGATCGGCGGCAGCTCCGCGAGCGGCTCACCCAGGAAGACGTGTCGAACGACGCGTTCGGATGCGTGTCCGTCGTCGAATTCGCAGAAACGCCGGCGGAAGGTGTCCCGGCGCTCGGTCGTGTCCCGGCTGTCGTACTCGCCCGAGGCGAGCAGCCGCAGCAGCTCCGCCTGGGTGGTGGCCACCGCGCCGGGCGGTTCCTGGAGCAGGTCGAAGTAGGTGCCGCGCACCGCCGAGTAGACGTCCCAGTCGGGGACGTAGCTGATGATCGGGCGGTCCAGTACGGCGTAGTCGAACATCGCCGAGGAGTAGTCCGTGATCAGGGCGTCCGCGGCGAGGTACAGCTCCTCCACCCGGGCGTGCCCGGAGACGTCGATGATGCGGCCCGTGCGGCGCAGTTCGGCGACGTGCGGGGAGCTGCCGTAGAAGTAGTGGCCGCGCACCAGCAGGGTCACGTCCGGCCCGAGTTCGTCGGCGATCCGCGCCAGGTCCAGCGGCGGGGTGAAGCCCGGCTGGTACTCGCGGTGCGTCGGCATGTAGAGGAACGCCTTGGCGCCGTCGGCCAGCCCCAGTGCCGCACGCGCCGCGCGCACGTCCTCGGCGGTGGCGTTCACGAGGGCGTCGTTGCGTGGGTAGCCGGTCTCCAGCGTGGTGTAGGAGCAGGGGTAGACCCGCTCCCAGATCACGGTCGAGAACTGGTTGGCGCTGACGCTGAAGTCCCAGCGGTCGCACCGCTCCAGGAGCTTCTCGAAGTCCATGTCGGTGGAGGCCGGGAACTTCTGCTGGTCCAGGCCCATGGTCTTCAGCGGGGTGCCGTGGTGGGTCTGCACATGGACCTGGCCCTCCCGCTTCACCACGGAGTCCGCAAAGTTCACGTTGTTCACGAGGTACTTGGCGCGGGCGAGGGCCGCCCAGTACTCGCGCGAGCCCACCCGCACGACCCGCACGCCCGTGGGCACCTGGGCCGCGTTCTCCGCGCGGACCGCCCACACGCGGCGCATGTGCGGGGCCAGCCGGGCCAGTTCGGCGTCGATGGCGGCGGGGTTGCAGGAGACGCTGCGGCTCCAGTAGGCGGAGAACAGCACCAGGTTGTCGTCCAGCGGCAGCCTGAGCTGGGACTGGTAGAACGCGCCCATCGCGCTGCGCTTGGACCGGTTGAGCGCGGTACGGGTGCGGGTCTTGACCCGCTGGCGGAACTTCACCGCCGCCAGCGCGCTCACCATGGTCGTGTACGCGTCGCGCTCCAGCATCCCGTACTTGTGACCGCGACCGCCGGCCGGCCGCGTGAAGCCCTTGGGCAGCCGGGCGCGGTAGTCGGCCGAGGCGCGGTGGAAGAACTCCGCCCGCGCGTCCTGCGGCAGGCGGCCCGGGCGCTCCAGGACGGTCAGGTAGTGGTCGGCCATCTTGCGGAACAACGGGCCGCGCCACTCGGCGAGTTCCTCGTGCGCGTCGAGGTAGTCGAAGACCCGCTGGTACTGGTCGAAGACGTCGAAGTGCTTGCGGCTGACCGTCTTGAGGATGTTGCCGCCCTCGCGGCGCTGCCGGTAGCGCACGCAGACGCGGTCCAGCACGGCGACCCGCTCGGCGCTGATCAGGGAGCAGAACGTCCAGGGGGCGTCCTCGTAGTACCCGGGCGGGAAGGTGAGCCCGGTCCGGGTGACGAAGTCGCGCCGATAGGCCTTGTTCCAGACGATCTGCAGCAGGTCGAGCAGCTTGGGGCGCTCGGCGAGGGAGAAGACGTCCGGACCGTCCTGCTTGAGGAGATCGGCCCGCAGGTTCGGGCGGACCGTGCCGTCCCAGTAGGTGCGGGCGTAGTCGAAGACCAGAATCTCGGGATTGTCCGTGGCGTCGAGCCGGTCGCAAATGGCCGACAAGGCACCGTCGGACAACGTGTCGTCACTGTCCAGGAACAACACGTAATCGCCCGTGGCCTTTTCCAGCCCCGCGTTGCGCGCACGCCCCAGGCCCACGTTTTCCGTGAGGTGAATCACACGAATCCGGGAGTCCCGTTTCGCGTATTCGTCGAGGATGGCCCCTGACCCGTCCGGCGAACAGTCGTCGACCGCGATGATCTCGAAGTCCGTGCAGTCCTGTCCGAGTACGGAGTCGAGGCACTCGGGCAGATAGCCCTGCACCTTGTACACGGGGACGACGAGAGAGAGCTTGGGCATCCTTACAACCTGTTCCGAGAACTGACCACGGGACCGCGAGCTGGGGCCGGATCGCGCCCCGGCGCCGTCGGGGCCGGGAGTGCGCCGCCGCATCAGCGTAAAGGATTCACGCGAAGTTTCCGCGGGCACGGTAGTCGGACGGCCTGTGCTCCGCCGCAGCGGGAAACGTCCCGTACGTGGCCGCCGGAAGGGTCACTCCGAAGTGGCTGGAGAACTTCCTCACATTCGGCCCCCCTGTCCTCTATGTGTACGTCTGTCGACTTTCATCCCCATGTGCCCGACTCGATTTTCGGTGGCGCACGGACGAGTCTGCACCCAATGACGAACACCTGGGAGGCATGAGGATGAGCTGGCTGGTCACGGGCGGAGCCGGGTACATCGGAGCGCATGTGGTGCGCGCCCTGGCCGACGGCGGTGAACGCGTGGTCGTGTACGACGACCTGTCCACCGGCAGCACCGACCGCGTGCCCGACGGGGTGCCGCTGGTCGTCGGCAGCGTGCTGGACCGGACGGCGCTTGAGGACGCGATTCGTGACCATGCTGTGACAGGGGTGGTGCACATCGCGGCCAAGAAACAGGTCGGGGAGTCGGTGGAGCTGCCGCTCCACTACTACCGGGAGAACGTGACGGGCCTGGCGACCCTCCTGGAGGCCATGACGTCGACCGGCGTCGGCCGCCTCGTCTTCTCCTCCTCCGCCGCCGTCTACGGCATGCCCGATGTGGACCTCGTCACGGAGGACACCCCCTGCCTGCCGATGAGCCCCTACGGCGAGACCAAGCTGATCGGCGAGTGGCTGATCAACGCCGCCGCCCGGGCCCACGGCATCCGCGCCGCGTCCCTGCGCTACTTCAACGTCGCAGGTGCGGCCGCTCCCGAGCTGGCCGACTCCGGCGTCTTCAACCTCATCCCCATGGTCTTCGAGCGCCTGGAGGCGGGCGACGCCCCGCGCGTCTTCGGCGACGACTATGCGACGCCGGACGGCACCTGTGTACGGGACTACATCCACGTGAAGGACGTCGCCTCCGCCCACCTCGCGGCGGCCCGGCGCCTGACGGACGCCCCCGAGGGCACGTCGCTCGTCCTCAACATCGGGCGCGGTGAGGGCAGTTCGGTCCGGGAGATGGTGGACCGCGTGCTCAAGGCCACCGGCAGGCAGGACGTCGCCCCGCACGTGACCGAGCGCCGCCCCGGCGACCCGGCCCGCGTCGTCGCCTCCGCCGACCGAGCCCACGAGGAACTCGGCTGGTCGGCACGCCACGACCTGGACGACATGATCGACTCCGCCTGGCAGGGCTGGCGCCACCACCACGGCTGACGTCCGTCGGACGGTGAACTGGGCAGGGTGCGAGGCGCGCCCTGCGTATCCCTTCCGGCGCAGGCGGGCGGACGGCTCCTACGGGTGCCCGCGCCTCGCCCCTCCAGGAGCCTGATCCGGCGGATCACGCCGGATCAGCCCCTGCGGATCAGGCCCCGGCGCGGGGCCCGCCGCCACTGCCGGCGGACAGCGGCGCAGGCTGCTGTCGTGGTCCGGGGAGCGCGAGTTCCGTGGCGAGGCGCTCCGCCCTCCGCGTCCGGTGGTGCCCCGCCGCCGCGCACAGCGCCCCCACCGCCCCGGCGAAGCGTTCCTGGGAGGGCGGCTCGGCCGGGCCCAGCAGGCGCAGGGCCAACGCGGCCCGGGCCTCGGCCAGTTCGTCGCGTTCCGGGTGCCGGACCGCGTCCAGCAGTTCCGGCACCCCGGCCGCGTCCGGCGTCAGCACGGTCGCCGCCGCCACCGTCGGGAACGACTTGCGGAACCCGTCCTCGGCCAGCCCGCTGGTGTTGGCCACCGCGTACGGCTTGCCGCTCGCCAGGAAGTCGCTGATCACGCTCGACACGTCACTGATCAGCAGGTCGGCCCGGTTGAAGCAGGCGTACAGCGGAGGCCGGGCGTCCGTGACGACCCGGTGCTCCCACTCCGGCAGCGAGGCCCAGTACGCCTCCTCCCAGGCGGCCGTCGCCCGCGTCACCTCCCCGGCCCGTCCGGGCTCCGGCGCGGACCGACGCAGCATCCGCTCCGCCTGGTCGGCGCCCGACCGGAAACCGGCGGCGGTGAGCCGGTCCAGCTCCGCCGTCCGCCGTACCAGCTCACCGGCCGCCGACGTCCCCGGCCGGGGCCCGCTCCGCTCCCGGTTCGCCGCCCGTACCAGCTCCCGGATCCGCAGATCGGCGGCCCCGGCCCGCGGATCCACCGACCCCGTCAGCGGATGCGGCTTGTACAGCAGCCGCACCCCCGGGTCCGCGAGCAGCGTCCGTACGAGGTTCTCGCCGGCCTCGATCACCGACGTGTTGCCGGGGTTGCCGTCCCAGCCCTCCCACGTCGGCGCGTACAGGACGGTCGTGAACGCCCCCGGGGCGGGCGGCCCCGCGTACGGCCGTACGGCGTCCAGCTGCGGGCGGCCGATCTCCACCACGTCCTTGTCCTCGACGCCGACCTCCGCCAGCGCGTACCGCTCGCGCGCCGCAGGGCCGGCCACCCACACCTCGTCGTACGCCTTCGCGTACGGGTTGCACGAGGACAGCTTGTCGCTCTCCCCGTGGTTGACGAAGGCGTGCTTGATCGTGGGGATGCGCAGGACCTGCGAGGTCTTCCCGGAGTTGGAGGGGTGCAGGAGGACGCGGAGCGTGGAGTGCTCCAGGCGCATCAGCGTGGACACCTTCGGCAGGCACACGACGGGGATGTCGGTCGCCGCGATCCGCTGCACCATGAACCGCTCCCGCAGCACGATCACCGGCCGCCCCTCCAGCCGCGCGAGGGGTTCCAGCCACATGTTGGCCTGGTAGGCCGAGGACGCCCCGCCCGAGAAGTACAGGCCGACGGTGGGCCGGTACTCCGCGAGCCACGCCTCGAACCAGTCGAGCACCTCCTGCTCGCCCGCCGGCCGGCGCCCCGGCAGCAGCCGCAGGAGCAGCGCGCCGAGGCCGCCCAGCGCCACCGACAGGGACAGCGCGAGGCCCGCCGCGCCGTACACCGGCGCGTCGGTGGCCGCCGTCGCCAGCAGCCCGGCCGTCGCCGGCAGCCCGAACGCCGCCAGCCGGTGCCCGGGGCGGCGCAGCAGCAGCGGAGGCGCGGGGGTCAGCCGCAGCGCCGAGGCGTCGATGTTCCGGGTCACCACGGGCAGCGTCCGGGTGCGGCGGACCAGGACGGACACCGCCTGGATCGCCCAGTGCAGCCCGTAGAAGGCGAGCAGCCCGGCGACGAGGGGGGCGTACACCGTCTCCCGGTGCTGCTCGCCGAGCCGCAGCAGGCCCACCACGAGCAGGAGGTCGCGCAGTACGTGCCGCACCGTGACGTCGGCGTGCGACTTGGCGAACAGCGACACCATGCCCCGCTGCCAGCGGTACAGCACCGCCTCGGCGGCCAGCGAACCGGCGGTCGCCGCCAGCAGCAGCGGCACGTGCGGCAGCAGCGCCCCCACGGCCTGCGCGGCGAAGGCGGCCGCCAGCACACCGAGGACGAGCAGCTTCACGGCGGTCCGCGGGCGGGGGAGCGCGAGCCGGCGGAGACGCGGGAAGGTGAACCGGACGGGGCCCCGGCGGGGGGCAGGGCGGCGGGGAAGACTGCGGCGGGGCAGGGATAGGGGCACTGCGGTCGCTCCAGGCTTGCTCGTCGCGCATCGGACATCCGGGTTAACGGCGGCCGACCTCCGGACGACACGCGCGTGTTGACGACCCCCTTGACGCGGTCCCGCGCCGCAGCCCCGTCCGCAGCCTGGACCGCGGCGCGGGAGGTGGCCCCGTTCGCGTAGATTGCCTGGCGAGCGCCCGGATCGGCGCGCGTCGACGGGAGAGGGCGGGCGGCAACAGTGGCTGGGGCAAGGCAGGCCGTGGGCGAGGCCCGCAGGATCGTCGTCAAGGTCGGTTCCTCCTCGCTGACCACCGCGGCGGGCGGCCTGGACGCCGACCGGGTCGACGCGCTCGTCGACGTCCTGGCCAAGGTGCGGGGCGCGGACAAGGAGGTCGTCCTCGTCTCCTCCGGCGCCATCGCCGCCGGGCTCGCCCCGCTGGGCCTGCGCCGCCGCCCCAGGGACCTGGCCCGCCAGCAGGCCGCCGCCAGCGTCGGCCAGGGCCTGCTGGTCGCCCGCTACACCGCGTCCTTCGCCCGCTACGGCGTCCGCGTCGGCCAGGTGCTGCTGACCAGCGACGACATGAGCCGCCGCGCCCACCACCGCAACGCCTCCCGCACCCTCGACAAGCTGCTGGCGATGGGCGCGTTCCCCATCGTCAACGAGAACGACACCGTCGCCACCGACGAGATCCGCTTCGGCGACAACGACCGGCTCGCCGCCCTCGTCGCCCACCTGGTCCGCGCCGACCTGCTGGTGCTGCTGTCCGACGTGGACGGCGTGTACGACGGCGACCCGAGCAGGCCGGGCACCTCGCGGCTGGCGGAGGTGCGGGAGGCCGCCGACCTCGCGGGCGTCGACATGGGCAGCGCGGGCAAGGCCGGCGTCGGCACCGGCGGCATGGTCACCAAGGTCGAGGCGGCCCGGATCGCCGCCGCCGCCGGCATCTCCGTGGTGCTGACCAGCGCGGTCCACGCGGCCGACGCCCTGGCCGGCAAGGACACCGGCACCTACTTTCATACCACCGGAAAGCGCTCCGGCGACCGGCTGCTGTGGCTCCAGCACGCCTCCACCCCGCAGGGGGCGCTCGTCCTCGACGAGGGTGCGGTGCGCGCGGTCGTCGAGGGCCGCAAGTCGCTGCTGCCGGCCGGGATCGCCGGCGTCGAGGGCGAGTTCGCCGCGGGTGATCCGGTCGAGTTGCGGGACGGCGCGGGGCGCGCGGTGGCCCGGGGGCTCGTCAGCTTCGACGCCAAGGAGCTTCCCCGGCTGCTCGGCCGCTCCACCCGGGAACTGGCGCGTGAACTCGGACCGGCGTACGAACGCGAGGTCGTACACAGGGACGATCTGGTGATCCTGCACCCGTAATGGGTCGAAACGTCCCCGAATCGGCGGTGGACGTTCCGCAAAACCGCCCCGCGATCTTGTACGGCCTGCTCAACTTTCCTCAGGGACAAGCCCGGCCGACCACCGGGCCGAGCCGTGTGCGTGAAGGAGGCCGTCGTGAGCGGAGTGCGCCCTGGAACGGCGGCGTCCCGCGGCCGCCCCGGCAGCGGCACCCGCAACGCGTCCCGCGCGGCCGGCGAGGAGCGCGCCCTGACCAGCGTCGCGGCCGGCGACCGGTTCCGGGGCGAGGAGCCCGAGCACACCCCCCGCCTGTGGCACGTCACCCTCAGCGTCTCCGGCGCCCGGGCCCCGCTCACCGAGGTCCGACGCGCCCTGGAGCAGCTCGCCCACGACCACCCCTTCCTGCTGACCAGCCGGTACGCCGACGACCACGCGGAGATCCGGTACTGGGAGGAGGCCCGCGACCTGCACGACGCCGCCGCCGTCGCCCTGCGCCTGTGGGGCGAGCACCGGCAGACGGCGGGACTGCCGCCCTGGGAGATCGTCGGCCTGGAGGTCATCGACCGGGCGACCTACCACCAGCGCATCGCCGCCGGGTACGGACCGGCCCCGGCGACGCCGGTCGGAGTCCACCCCTTCTAGTCACCTTTTGGTCCGCAGTTGGCCCCCTTTGTTGCCGTCCGGGCCGTGTCTCGGGGTTTGGGACGACCGGTGGAGGGCGCCGCGCCGCCTACTACGCTTCCCCCATGACCACGCTCTCGCCGTACGACTCGATGTCCCCGGTCGCCCGGGCCGCCTACCGGGCCAAGTCCGCCGCGGCCGACCTCGCGCCGCTGCCGCGGGCCGCGAAGGACGACGCGCTGCTCGCCGTAGCGGACGCGCTGGAGGTCCGTACCAGCGAGATCGTCGAGGCCAACGCCCAGGACGTGGCCAAGGCCCGCGCCGCCGGGACCAGCGAGGCCATCGTCGACCGGCTGACGCTGACCCCGGAGCGGGTCCGTGCCATCGCCTCCGACGTGCGCGGCGTCGTCGCCCTGCCCGACCCGGTCGGCGAGGTCGTGCGCGGCAACACCCTCCCCAACGGCATCGACCTGCGCCAGGTCCGCGTGCCGCTCGGCGTGGTCGGCATCATCTACGAGGGCCGGCCCAACGTCACCGTCGACGCCGCGGCCCTGTGCCTGAAGTCCGGCAACGCGGTGCTCCTGCGTGGCTCCTCCTCCGCCTACCAGTCCAACACCGCCCTCGTCCGGGTCGTCCGCGACGCCGTGGGCGGGGCCGGGCTGCCCGCCGACGCCGTGCAGCTGGTGCCCGGCGAGAGCCGTGAGAGCGTGCGCGAGCTGATGCGGGCCCGCGGCCTGGTCGACGTGCTCATCCCGCGCGGTGGCGCCTCGCTGATCAACACGGTCGTCCAGGAGTCCACCGTCCCCGTCATCGAGACCGGCACCGGCAACTGCCACGTCTACGTCGACGCGCAGGCCGACCTCGACATGGCCGTCGACATCCTGATCAACTCCAAGGCACAGCGCGTGAGCGTCTGCAACGCCGCCGAGACCCTCCTGGTCCACCAGGACATCGCCGCCGACTTCCTGCCCCGCGCGCTGGACGCCCTCGCGGAGGCCGGGGTCACCGTGCACGCCGACGAGCGGGTGATGGCGTACGTCGAGGACTCCAAGGTGACGGCCGTCGAGGCCACGCCGGAGGACTGGGAGACGGAGTACCTGTCGTACGACATCGCCGCGGCGGTCGTCGACTCGCTCGACAAGGCCGTCGAGCACATCCGGCTGTGGACCTCCGGCCACACCGAGGCCATCGTGACGACCTCGCAGCAGGCCGCCCGCCGCTTCACCCAGCTGGTCGACTCCACGACGGTGGCGGTGAACACGTCCACCCGTTTCACCGACGGCGGTCAGTTCGGTTTCGGCGCCGAGATCGGCATCTCCACGCAGAAGCTGCACGCCCGCGGCCCGATGGGGCTGCCGGAGCTGACCAGCACCAAGTACATCGTCACCGGTGACGGGCACGTACGGCGCTGACGGGCACGTACGGCGCTGACGGGCACGTACGGCGCTGACGGGCACGACGGCGCTGACGGGCACGTACGGCGCTGACGGGCACGTACGGCGCTGACGTGCGGGTCGCGCGTCGACGGGCGGTCCGCGCGCCGCGGTGCACGCCGGGGGCATATGTGAACGGCACGCGCCCCCGGCCGCGCCCATGAACCGATCGGGGCATCTCGCCCACCGGATGAATTTCCCCGCCGTCTGCCCAAAACGACCCACCAGGTCTACTCTGGACCCGTGCCGGAGGACGTGGGGGGTAGGCCGTTCCCTGACGGCTGGGAGCCCGACGACGACCACGACCGCGGGGTGTCGGACGAAGAGTTCGCCTCCGTGGTCTTCGACGAGGCCTTCGTGCAGGCGGCCGCGGTGCACGAGCCGACTGCCGTCGAACGCCTCCTGGCCGCCGCCCAGGCCAGAGCCGAGGCCACCGAGGCGGAAGCGGCCCGCCGCGGCCGCGGAAGAGCCGAGCGCTTCGACGACGGGTACGGCGATTTCGGCCATGATCCCGACCTCGACGACCCGGACGACGACCGCGACCCCCTCGACCGCCCGTACGGCGCTCCCGCGGCGTACGGCAAGCAGGTCCGCTGGCACCGGCCCGTCGCCTGGGCGCTCGCCCTGGTGATGGGCGTCGGCATGGTCGCGCTGGCCTTCGTGGCCGTCTACCGGGGCGCGTCCTCGGGCGGCGGCACGCGGCCGGTGCCGCCACCCGCCTCGACCGGCCCCGAGCAGGGCGGCACCGTGACCCCCTCGGCCTCCGCCGACTACTCCCAGCCCGCCGTCCCGGTCATTCCGCGCAGCCCCTGACCTGCCGTCCTGCCGCCGGGAACCTGGCCCAACTTGACCTGCGACGGCGCGTTTACGCGACCTTCCGCAGACCTACCCTGAAGGTATGGCAGGGCTTGGCGATCCGCCCGGAGGAACGCCCGAGGGCGCCCCCGGAGGCGGCGAGGAAGAGTACCGATCCGTCGTCTTCGACGAGTCGTTCGTCCGCGCTGCCCGCCTCCAGGAGTTCTCCGCCCAGGAGCGCCTGACCGACCACGCGCCCGCCGTACGCCGCCGCCCGCCGTTGCGCCGGGCCGGACTGTCCCGTCAGGCGCTGGTCCTCGTCGTGCTGATCGCCGTAGCCTTCGGCACCGCCATCTACATGGGCGTACGGCACCCGTACCAGAGCCCCGACGCGCAGCGGGCCGCGGAGCCGGTGCGGATGACCGTCGTCCCGCTCGCCCCCGAGGGCAGGGTGCCCGGCGCCGACGACGCCGTGCACCTGTACGAACACAGTCCCGCGGCGCACTTCCGGACCGCGGCCGAGGGCGTCCCGCTGCCGGGGGCCCGGCGCACCGCGCACTTCTCGGACGACCAGGTGCTGAACGCGCTGACCACCGCCAAGAACTACATCGTCCGCTCGGCGCTCGACCCGGACGTGCTCGGCGGCGGCGAGGTCCGCTCGGTGCGGGTGCTGCTGGACCCGGACCAGCTCGACCAGTTCGACAAGAGCTTCGAGAAGCCCGTCGCGGACGGCCGGCACGCGCCCACCGGATGGCTGGTGCGCTTCGACCCGGCCCGTGCCGAGCTGGCCGACGACGAGATCAGGGTGAACGGCAGCCTGCGGGCCGTGGAGAGCGACGCGTCCACGCTGGAGGTCACCGCCGACCACACCATGGTGTACCCGCTGCGGTCCGCCGGCGACGAGGGGGCGGAGGCGTCGCTGTTCACCGTCCGGCGCGAGCTGCACTTCCGCTTCGACCGGGACGACCTGCGGCTGCACCAGACGCAGCTCGTCGCCGCCTACGTCCAGGCCGGGCCGCTCTCCTGCGCCGAGGAATCGGCGAACCACTTCCGCCCGCTGCTCGCGGGCCGGACGGCCGGGACCGGCGCCCCCGCCGGCACCGACCCGTACACCACGGACAACGCCACGGCCCTGTGCGGCACCCTCGCGACCGACGCCCAGCCAAAGGTGTGACGGGCGGGGCCGAGGGTGTGACGGGCGGGCCGAGGGTGTGACGGGCGGGGACACCGCCCTGAGCAGCGGGGGCGCCGCCTGCCCGTCCGGCCGGAGGCTCAGGCGCCGTCGCGCGGCGGGCGGTCGTCCGGAGCGCCCGGGCCGCCGGAACCCTCCGGTCCGTCGGCGTCGCCGGCCGGTCCGTCGGCCTCGCCGGGCCCCTCGGTCCCGTCCGCGTCCTTGGGCGGCCTCGGCTGGGAGGCCGTGAAGCCGCCGAAGCCCCGCCGCATCCGGTCGCCGAGGTCACCCGCGCCGCCCGCGATGTCGTTGACCAGCTTCATCAGGGGGTCCTTGGAGCCGCGCACATGCGTGGCGTAGCTGGACGCCGACTCGCGGAAGGAGTCCCGGACCGAGGTGTCCTTGTCCTCGTCGCGCCGCGGGTAGTGACCGTCCATGATCCGCTGGTAGTCCCGGGACGCGGCCCACTTCTTCAGCTCGGCGGCCCGCACCGTCGTGAAGGGGTGGGAGCGGGGCAGCACGTTGAGGATCTTCAGCACGGAGTCGCGCAGGTCGCCCCCGGCCTCGTACTCGTCGGCCTGCTCCAGGAAGGCGTCCACGTTCATCTCGTGCAGGTGGTTGCCGCCCGCGATCTTCATCAGGCCCCGCATGGAGGCCTGCAGGTCCTGGCCGACCAGCAGACCCGCGCGGTCCGCGGACAGCTCCGACTTGCGGAACCACTCGCGCAGCGCCGTCACGATCGCCATGATCGCGAGGTTGCCCAGCGGGATCCAGGCGACCCGGACCGCGAGGGACGTGAGGAAGAGCAGGATCGTCCGGTAGACCGAGTGTCCGGACAGCGCGTGCCCGACCTCGTGCCCGACGACCGCCCGCATCTCCTCCTCGTCCAGCAGCTCGACGAGGCCCGTGGTGACGACGATGATCGGCTCGTCCAGGCCGATGCACATCGCGTTCGGGGTGGGGTCCTGGTTGACGTACATCGGGGGGACCTTCTCCAGGTCCAGGATGTAGCAGGCGTCGCGCAGCATCACGTTCAGATGGGCGAACTGCCGGTCCGAGACCCGCACCGAGTCGGAAAGGAACAGCAGCCTCAGACTCCGCTCGGGCAACAGGCCGCTCAGCGCCTTGAAGACCGTGTCGAAGCCGCTCAGCCTGCGCAGCGCCACCAGGGCGGAACGGTCGGCCGGATGCTCGTACGCACGTGAGGAGATTCCGGGGAAGCGCCTGCGCTGCCTGCTCGGCACGTTCTCGTGCCCGTTGTGCTGGTGGCCTTCGGACATGTCTTCCCCCATGTGCGTGTGTGTGGCCTGTGCGTGTGTCTGGCCCTTTGTGAACCCTTGTGCGGCCCTTTGCGCCCCCGAAGCCGAGCCCAGCCTAGGCGGAGATACCGTGGACGGGCAGTGCAACGAAGGAGTCCACGTCATGGCGCACACCCCCCACACCGACTGGCTCGCCACCGCGGCGACGGCGGCCGAGCAGCAAGGGGCGGGGAATCTGCTCCGGGTCGTGCTGATCGTGATGGTGGTGGGCTGTGTGCTGACCGCGTGGTTCCTGCTGCGGGGGTACAAGCGGAAGGACGACTGAGAAGATCCGAAGGTTCCCCGGACCCCTCCGACCGGTCATCGCCGGTCACCAACGGCGGAGTCGGCGTGATCGCCCGTGAGGCGCCCGCATACGATGAGCGGACGTCTTTATCCCGCCCACACCGGATAGGTCCTGCCGAAGATGAGCTTCCACAGCACCGCTGCCCAGTTTGTCACCCTCGCCTCCGAGGGCGGCGAGGAGCACAGCGGCAACCACGAGAGCCTCAGCCCCTACGTCACCGGCATCGGCGCGTTCGTCATCCTGATGCTCCTGCTGTGGATCACCACCCGGTTCAACCGCGACCGCTGAGCGCGGGGGTCGTGGGCCCGGCAGGAGCCCTCGGGCCGGGCCGGTAGGGTCTGCACGCATGGGAGAGCAGGACATGCCTACCGGTCCGGCGCACGACACGGCGCACGCGCCGGTGCGTGGCACGCAGAACCGCGCGGTGCCCGCCCGCGCCACCGGCCGGGGCAACGGGCCGTCGTCGGGCAAGCGCCGTCTCGGCGTCATGGGCGGCACCTTCGACCCGATCCACCACGGGCACCTCGTGGCGGCCAGTGAGGTCGCCGCGCAGTTCCACCTGGACGAAGTGGTGTTCGTGCCCACCGGGCAGCCGTGGCAGAAGAGCCACCGCACGGTCTCCGCGGCCGAGGACCGCTATCTGATGACGGTCGTGGCGACCGTCGAGAACCCGCAGTTCTCCGTGAGCCGCATCGACATCGACCGCGGCGGTCCCACCTACACCGTGGACACCCTGCGCGACCTGAGCGAGCTCAACCCGGACGCCGACCTGTTCTTCATCACCGGCGCCGACGCCCTCGCCCAGATCCTCACCTGGCGCGACAGCGAGGAACTGTTCTCCCTGGCGCACTTCATCGGCGTCACCCGGCCCGGCCACACGCTGACGGACGCCGGACTCCCCAAGGGCGGCGTCTCGCTCGTCGAGGTCCCCGCCCTCGCCATCTCCTCCACGGACTGCCGTGCGAGAGTCGCCAAGGGCGATCCCGTCTGGTATCTGGTGCCGGACGGGGTCGTGCGCTATATCGACAAGCGCCAGCTGTACCGCGGCGAGTGAGCCGAGAGGGGCACCGGTGAACGACGGATACGACGCGGGGTACGGCGGCGACGGCGGCGACCAGTACGAACTCGTGGGCTACGACGAGTACGGCCGGCCGGTGTACCGCCAGGCCCAGGGCCGGGCCCCGGCCCAGCCCGGCGGGCAGCAGGCATACGACCCGTACGCGCAGCAGGGTCAGCAGTACGGGCAGCAGGGCTATGGCTACGACCCGTACGCCACGGGCGGACAGCAGCCCGCTCCGCAGCCGTACGAGACCTATGACGGCTACGGCTCCCAGACCGGCTCCCAGGCCGGCTACGACACCGGCCGGCAGCCGCCCGCACCCGGCTACGACGCCTACGACGGCTACGCCTCCGGCACGCAACCGCAGCCCTCGTACGACCCGTACGGACAGGCGGCCACCAGCGGCCGGCAGCCCCGGGTCGCCGAGCAGACCGCCCACATCCCGCAGCAGGCGGGCCCGCCAGGGGAACCGGAAGCTCCCGTAGAGACGCCGGAACCCGACCGGGACTACCGCACCGAGCAGTTCGCCTTCGTCGAGGAGCCCGCCGACGACTCCGAGGACGTCATCGACTGGATGAAGTTCACGGAGAACCGCACCGAGCGCCGCGAGGAGGCCCGGCGGCGTGCACGCGCGCGTGTCGTCGCCCTGGTGGTCGTCCTGGCGCTGGTCGCGGTCGGCGGCGTCGGCTACCTCTGGTACGCCGGAAAGCTGCCCGGGCTGTCCTCCTCGGACGACAGGGCGGGCGGCACGACGGCGGCGGGCGCCCAGAAGCGCGACGTGATCGCCGTCCACCTGCACGACACCAAGGGCGGCGGCACCTCCACCGCGCTGCTGGTCGACAACACCACCACCAAGCAGGGCACCGCCGTGCTGGTGCCCAACTCCCTCTCCCTGACCGGCGACGACGGCAGCACCACCACGCTCGCCAAGTCCGTCGACGACGCCGGCCCCGACGCCACCCGGACCGCGCTCGACTCGGCCCTCGGCACCGACATCGAGGGCACCTGGCGCCTGGACACGCCCTACCTCCAGATCCTCGTCGACCTGGTCGGCAACATCGAGGTGGACACCGACGCCGACGTCCCCGACCCGGAGGCCAAGGACAAGGGCGCCGCACCCCTCGTACGCAAGGGCGAGGGCCAGACCCTCAGCGGCAAGATGGCCGTCGCCTACGCCACCCACCGCGGCTCCGGCGAGGAGGCGGGCGCCCAGCTGCAGCGTTTCGGGCAGGTCATGCAGGGAGTACTGCGCAAGCTGTCCTCGGACCCCGCGGGCGCGACGACCACCGTCCAGACCCTCGGGCTGATCCTCGACCCGCCGCTGACCGAGAAGGACCTCGGCACCTTCCTCGCCGGTCTCTCGGACCGCGCCAAGGGCGGCGACTTCAAGACCGCGCTGCTGCCCGTGCAGGACGACGGCAGGCTCAGCGCCGAGGCCGGTGACAGCATGGTCAAGGAGGTCCTCGGCGGCACCGCCAAGAGCCCCGACAAGGACGCGGCCGTCAGCGTCTCCGTCCGCAACGCCACTGGCGTCGAGGACCGCACCGGCAAGGCCCGCGTCGTCCTCCTCAACGGCGGCTTCACCTTCCTGGAGGGCGGCACCGCGTCCGGCACCGAGGCGACGTCGAAGGTCGTCTACGCCGAGGCCGCCGACAAGGAGAACGCCGTCCAGGTCGCCAAGACCCTGGGCCTGCCCACCGGCTCCGTCACCCAGGGCAAGGTCTCCGCGAACGCGAGAGTCTCGGTGGTGCTCGGCCAGGACTACGAACCGGCCTCCTAGAGATACGAACCGGCCTCCTGGAGATACGACCGGTCTCCTGGAGATACGACCGGTCTCCTGGAGATACGACCGGTCTCCTGGAGATACGACCGGTTCCCTGGAGACCGGCCTCCTGGCGGGCGGGTGATTATCACGTGGGCCGCCGTCGGCGGTCGTGAGACCCTTGAGGTCAACCGACCGCCGACCCGAAAGCCAGGCAGTGACCGCGACCGACCGTTCCATCGAACTCATCAACACCGCCGCGCAGGCGGCGGCCGACAAGCTCGCCCACGACATCATCGCCTACGACGTCAGCGACGTGCTGTCGATCACGGACGCCTTCCTGCTGGCCTCCGCCCCCAACGACCGCCAGGTCAAGTCGATCGTCGACGAGATCGAGGAACGGCTCAGCAAGGAACTCGGCGCCAAGCCGGTACGCCGCGAGGGCGACCGCGAGGCCCGCTGGGTCCTGCTCGACTACGTCGACATCGTCGTCCACGTCCAGCACAGCGAGGAGCGCGTCTTCTACGCCCTGGAGCGGCTGTGGAAGGACTGCCCCGAGCTGGAGCTGCCCGCCGACGCCAAGGAGACCCGCGGCAAGGCGGAGGAGCACGCCAGGCTCCGGGCCGCCGAGGAGGCGACGGAGACCGACGGGGACTGGCGATGAGCGCCACCGGCGAGGTGACGGCCGGGCAGCCCGGCCGCGGCCGGCGGGTCATCCTCTGGCGGCACGGCCAGACCTCGTGGAACGTGGAGCGCCGCTTCCAGGGCACCACGGACGTCGAGCTGACCGGGACCGGCGTCGCCCAGGCCCGCCGCGCCGCCCAGCTGCTGGTGCACCTGCGGCCCGACGCCATCGTCGCCTCCGACCTGGCGCGCGCCGCGAACACGGCCGCCGAGCTGGCCGCGCTCACCGGCCTCGACGTGACCCTGGAGGAGGGCCTGCGCGAGACCTACGCGGGGGTCTGGCAGGGGCTGACCCACGACGAGATCATCGCCCGGCACGGCGAGGAGTACGCCGCGTGGAAGCGCGGTGAACCGGTCCGCCGCGGCGGCGGCGAGCTGGAGACCGAGGTGGCCGACCGCGCCGCCCCCGTGGTGCTCCGGCACGCCGAGAAGCTCGCCGAGGACGGCACCCTCGTCGTGGTCAGCCACGGCGGCACGATCCGCACCACCATCGGCCGGCTGCTCGGGCTGGAACCGCACAGCTGGGAGAGCCTCGGCGGCCTCACCAACTGCTGCTGGTCCGTCCTGGGCGAAGGCGCCCGCGGCTGGCGTCTGCTGGAGCACAACGCCGGCACGCTGCCGGAACCGGTGCTCGGCGACGACGACTGAGGCGCGGCCTTCGGGCTCGGTCCCCGGATTTCACTTTCCGGCAGGTCGCAGGCTAAAGTTCTTCTTGTTCGCCCCGCCGAGCGGAGCGAAAGACCATGCGGCTCGGCCGCGTGGCACCAGGGGCTATAGCTCAGTTGGTAGAGCGCCTGCATGGCATGCAGGAGGTCAGGAGTTCAATTCTCCTTAGCTCCACAGCCCACGGACGAATCCCGTCCCCCTCGGGGGGCGGGATTTTTCGCATCCGCCCGCTTGAGCAACAGGCGTCCCACAGGCGTATACCCCTGTGGGACTCCGTGTCCGGACTGGTACTGAGGCGTCGCTGACCGTATTGGCCCGGTCGTGGCAGAATCAAACGGCCGGAAGGGGACCGCGACCCGACGGGAGGGAGTGGCGATGCCTGCGAGCATCCTCGAGGAGGTCGGTCACCTCCTCGGCGGAGCGGTGACACGGAACACGGTCACCCGTCTCAGCTGCCCTTCCTGCGGTTCCGGGCACGTGGCCCAAGTCCTCGGCGACAACGGCGGAATCTCGTACGTGTGCACGGCCTGCGGCCACAGCTGGAGCTGATCGATGGGTGCACACAGGCGAAAGTGCGACTGGTGCGGCAGCGGCACCCCGATCGTGCGGGACATGGAGCCGGTCAATCCGGACTACCAGTACTGGTGCGAGGAGTGCGCGCGGGCGCTGATCATAAAGGGCGACCCGATCGAGACGTACCGCGAACTCGAGGGCGAGCCGATCTACGGCCGGCTCCTTGAGGAGCACTGCACGCTCAAGCGGTTCTATTCGTTCGTCACGGCCTGACAGCTTACGCAAGGGGCAAAATGGGCAAACTGGAAACGATTTGGTGTTGTGCCCGGTCGACCGTGTAATGTTGGCGTCGCCGCCGGGGAAACCGGGCGGCAGACAGCAAGGGGCTATAGCTCAGTTGGTAGAGCGCCTGCATGGCATGCAGGAGGTCAGGAGTTCAATTCTCCTTAGCTCCACAGGAACACGGAAACCCCCGGATCATCGATCCGGGGGTTTCCTCGTGCTCGGCGGCCGATCGCTCGGCGGCCGTGTGCTCAGCGGCCGAGCGCGCGGCGGCCGCGCCCCTGGGACAGCACCGGCAGGTTGGTGCGCGAGGACGGGGCCTGGCCGCGGGTGTCCTCCTCGATGCGCAGGGCGAGCGCCGGACAGCGGCGCACCGCGCGGACCGCCTTGGCCTCCGCGAAGCGCGGTACGTCGGCCTGCGCGACGGTCGGGAAGCCGTCGGCGCCGAGCTGGAAGACCTCCGGGAGGATGTCCGCGCACAGGCCGTGGCCCCGGCACAGCGTCCAGTCGACGTAGATCTTCTGGCGGCTGGGCCCGTTCTCCTCCCCGCCGCCCGGGATGCCCGTAGGGGTCCCGCCACCCTCCAGGAGCGGCAGCACGCCCTCCACGGGCCGTCCGCAGCCGTTGCCGAGGACATGGGCGGCGAGGTCGTCCGTGAACGCCTTGACGGTCGACTCCAGGAACATCGCCGAGCCGTCCGGGTGCGAGCAGGCGCCGCGCCGCTTCACGTTCCGCGCGACCTGCTTGACGGCCTCCAGGGCGGCCGGGCCGCCGCCGTTCAGGATGTCCTCCAGCCCGCGCGCGGCGGCCGGCAGGCCCAGGTAGCAGGGGCCGCACTGGCCCGCGCTCTCCTCCGCCAGCCACTGCGCCACCCGCAGCGACTCGCCCAGCGGGCAGGTGTCCTGACTGATCGGCAGGATCGCGCCCGCGCCCAGCGAGCCGCCCACCTGCTGCAGGGAGTTGCGGGAGATGATCGCCTCGTCGACCGCCGCCGCGTCGATCCACTTGCCGTGGTAGCCGCCGGTCAGCACGCCCTGCGGCACCGGCGGGGCGCCGGCGAGCTGGAGGACGTAGCGCAGCGGCACGCCCGTCGGCACCTCGATGACCATGGGGCGGGCCACCGCGCCGGAGACGGTGAGCATGACGGTGCCCGGCTCGTCGTACAGGCCGGTGTTGCCGTAGCGCTCCGGGCCGATGCGGGCGGCGATCGCCAGTTGGGCGAACGTCTCGGCGTTGGACAGCAGGGTCGGCGCGCCGCCGACGCCGCTCCTGGACGCGCTGACCTTGCGGCCGGGCGGGATCGCCGGGCCGCCGTCGATGGAGCGGACCAGCGAGGCCGCCGCGCCGGTGACCATACGGACCGGATTGCGCTGCACGCGCGCGCGGAGGGCGGAGCGGCGTCCGTTGCTCAGTCCGCGTTCGGCGAGGGCGGCCTCCATGGAGCGCTGTGTGGACTCACGGGTGACCCCGATGACGAGCGTGCGGGCGCCCATGGCCTCGGCGCACAGCAGCGCGCCGTCCAGGATCAGGTGCGGGGCGCGGTTGATGAGCACCGTGTCCTTGCGGCAGGCCGGCTCGTCCTCGCTGCCGTTGACGACCACGACCGGCCGTACGCCGCGCTTGATCGCCGCTTCGGCGACCGAGCGCAGCTTCTTGTGGAAGGGGAAGCCCGCGCCGCCGCGGCCCTTCAGGCCGATGCGTTCGGAGAGCTGCGCGAGCTGCTCACCGCCCAACGGTTCGAGCGGACCGTGCACCTTGAGGTGCATCGGCAGATCCAGGCGCTCGACAAGGTCGAAGCCCGACGTGAGCTGGGGAAGACCGACCACGCGGACTTCGGGGACGTCGGGCAGGGCCTCGTTCACTTAAAAGCCTCCGGAAGGCGTGTTCCAAGGTTCGCCCGAACCCGGTGCGTCGAAGTCGTAGGACGCGTCGTAGGGCGACGAGCCGGGGGACGCACCGGGGGTTGTTTCAGTGGCGGGACCGCTGTTGTACGTGTCGTTGGGGTAGTACGTGTCGTAGACGGTGTTCGTCTCATTGGTGTCGTACACGTCACTCGAGCCGTAGCCCGACGCGTCCGTATTGCCATAGACCGGGATGGTGTGTCCGGTGTCGTTGAGCGGGTCGTAGGCCGACGGGGGTGCCTCGCCGACCGGTGGCGGCGACGGGATGGGCCAGCTGCCCGAGGTGCTGCCGCCGCCGTCCACGAGGGGCATCGCCTCGGTGGGACGCATGTCCGGCGGCAGTTGGGTGGACGCGGTCGCCTCGGCCGTCAGCGGCCTCCGGCGCGCACCGGAGGAGCCGGACACGGCACGGTAGGCCGCCGCGAAGCCGCCCGCGGGCTCCGGGGGCGTCAGGCGCTCCGCGGGCTCGTACAGGGGCGCGGACGGGGACGCCGCGCGCGGTGGCGACGCCCCGGCGCTCTCGTAGCCCGGCAGCGCGGACGTCGCCCTCGTGCGGGTCCGGCTCTCCTCCAGCTCCTCGCGGGCCATCCGCTCCCCGGTCCCGAGGAACCCGGCGATCTTGTCGGCGACCCTGCGCTTGACCGGGCGGGGCGCCGCGCGCAGCGCCAGGGCCGCCATGACGCCGAGCACGGACAGGCCGTACAGGATCAGGAAGACCGGCTTCGCCGCGCGACCCGCGTAGAGCCCGTGCAGCAGGGCCAGACACCACGCCGGGTAGGCCAGCATGTGCATGGCCCGCCAGCGGGACGCCACGGGGGACGCGGACGCGAAGCGGTTGCGCAGGGCGCCGGTGACGCCCACGAAGATCATGAGCATGCTGGCCAGGGTGCCGAAGCCGATGAGGACGCTCCGGCCGCCGAACGACTCGTCGTCCGTGGCCAGGAGCCCGAACGGGACCACCGCGGCCACCCAGGTGGTGTGGTCCAGGGCCAGCTTGACCCCGATGTGCACCAGCAGGAACACGACCGCGGCGACCGCGGTCAGCCGGTGCACCGCCTGGGCCAGGATGCGCTGGCGGGTGTCGAGGACGATCCGGTCCTGGGCGACGAGTCCCCAGATCACCGAGCAGCTGAGGAGGACGAGCGAGAGGACGCCGGCACCGAAGTTGAGGAACTCCGCGAAGGTGTCGTCCGCCGTGCTGTCGTTCGTCACCACGGCAGACCTCCCCGTGTCGCGGACGCGAGGGGAGAGGGCGAGCTGTTGCTGCGGGGGTGGATCGAGGGAGGGTTTGAGGGGTTCATGGGGCAACTCCGGAGCGGTTCGGGGTAGCGGTCCCGGTGCCGCACTCTAAGTGGCGCCATACCCGTGGGTACGAGGTTTGAGTTATTGCGTTGTTATCAAACGACAATGCGTTCGTGCTGATGTCCCTTAGCGGTCGTTACGCGAAGTAACCTTTGACCTTGGTTCAGCTTTACGGACCGTGAGCGTAGTGCGGGAGGCGCGGTGGGGAGGTGCGGTGGGGAGGTGCGGGGCGGGTGGCCGGAAGGCCGTATGCCCGTCGCGGCCCGCTCGACGACTGCGGTACCCTGACGCCATGCGTGCCGTACGCCTTCTGCTTAGCGAGCCGCGCTGATCAGTCCCGACCCCGGTCGTAGTCCGGTGGCCGGAATCGGCGCGGCGTCCCCTCCTGTGCGAGGGGATTTTTCATTTCCCGGCATTCGCAGCCGCTGGTCATGAATGTCGCAGCCGCTGGCAGAGACGATCGATGGAGCTTTGAGGATCATGAGCGAGACGAACCCCGCGGCGACCGCCCCTGTGTCGGCGGACGCCGCGCCGCACCGCTACACGGCTGCCATGGCCGCCGAGATCGAGGCACGCTGGCAGGACTTCTGGGACGCCGAGGGGACGTACGCCGCGCCGAATCCCAAGGGTGACCTGGCGGGCGACCCGGAGCTGGTCGCCAGGCCCAAGAAGTTCATCATGGACATGTTCCCGTACCCCTCCGGTGCGGGCCTGCACGTCGGCCACCCCCTGGGCTACATCGCCACCGACGTCTTCGCCCGCTTCCAGCGGATGACCGGCCACAACGTCCTGCACACCCTGGGCTTCGACGCCTTCGGCCTGCCCGCGGAGCAGTACGCCGTGCAGACCGGCACGCACCCGCGCGTGTCCACCGAGGCCAACATGAAGAACATGCAGAGCCAGTTGCGCCGGCTGGGCCTGGGCCACGACAAGCGCCGGTCGTTCGCCACGATCGACCCGGAGTACTACAAGTGGACCCAGTGGATCTTCCTGCAGATCTTCAACTCCTGGTACGACGAGGAGGCGCGCAAGGCCCGCCCGATCGCCGAGCTGGTCGCCCTGTTCGAGTCCGGTGAGCGTGCCGTCCCCGGCCACCCCGGACGCGCGTGGAGCGCCCTGAGCGACGCCGAGCGCGCCGACGTGCTGGGCGGGTTCCGCCTGGCCTACGCTTCCGACGCGCCCGTCAACTGGTGCCCCGGCCTGGGCACCGTGCTGGCCAACGAGGAGGTCACCGCCGACGGCCGTTCCGAGCGCGGCAACTTCCCCGTCTTCAAGTCCAAGCTGCGCCAGTGGAACATGCGCATCACCGCCTACGCCGACCGGCTGCTGGACGACCTGGACGAGCTGGACTGGCCCGAGGCCATCAAGCTGCAGCAGCGCAACTGGATCGGCCGCTCCGAGGGCGCCCGCGTCGACTTCCCCGTCGACGGCGAGAACATCACCGTCTTCACCACCCGCCAGGACACCCTGTTCGGCGCCACCTACATGGTGCTGGCGCCCGAGCACCCGCTGGTCGAGAAGTTCACCCCGGCCGCCTGGCCCGAGGGCACGCACGACGTGTGGACCGGCTCTCACGCGACCCCGACCGAGGCCGTGGCGGCGTACCGCGCGCAGGCCGCGTCCAAGTCCGACGTCGAGCGGCAGGCCGAGGCCAAGGACAAGACCGGCGTCTTCATCGGCGCGTACGCGACCAACCCGGTCAACGGCGAGCAGGTCCCGGTCTTCATCGCCGACTACGTGCTGATGGGCTACGGCACCGGCGCGATCATGGCCGTCCCGGCGGGCGACCAGCGCGACTTCGAGTTCGCGCGCGCCTTCGAGCTGCCGATCCGCTGCATCGTCGAGCCCACCGACGGCCGGGGCACCGACCCGGCCACGTGGGAGGACGCCTTCGGGTCGTACGACGCGAAGATCATGAACTCGTCGAACGACGAGATCAGCCTGGACGGCCTGGGCGTCGTCGAGGCCAAGGAGCGCATCACCGAGTGGCTGGAGCGGACCGGCGCCGGAGAGGGCACCGTCAACTTCCGCCTGCGCGACTGGCTGTTCAGCCGCCAGCGCTACTGGGGCGAGCCCTTCCCGATCGTCTACGACGAGGACGGCATCGCCCACGCTCTGCCCGAGTCGATGCTGCCCCTGGAGCTGCCCGAGGTCGAGGACTACTCCCCGCGCACCTTCGATCCGGACGACGCCGACACCCGGCCCGAGACGCCGCTGTCGCGCAACGAGGACTGGGTGAACGTCACCCTGGACCTGGGCGACGGCCGCGGCCCGCGCACGTACCGCCGCGAGACCAACACCATGCCCAACTGGGCCGGCTCCTGCTGGTACGAGCTGCGCTACCTGGACCCGCACAACAGCGAGCGGCTGGTCGACCCGGAGATCGAGCAGTACTGGATGGGCCCGCGCGAGGGCCTGCCGCACGGCGGCGTCGACCTGTACGTCGGCGGCGCCGAGCACGCCGTGCTGCACCTGCTGTACGCGCGCTTCTGGTCCAAGGTCCTGTTCGACCTGGGGCACGTCTCCTCGGCCGAGCCGTTCCACAAGCTGTTCAACCAGGGCATGATCCAGGCCTACGTCTACCGCGACGCGCGCGGCATCGCCGTACCCGCCGCGGAGGTCGAGGAGCGCGACGGCGCGTACTACTACCAGGGCGAGCAGGTCTCCCGGCTGCTGGGCAAGATGGGCAAGTCCCTGAAGAACGCGGTCACTCCCGACGAGATCTGCGCCGAGTACGGTGCCGACACCCTGCGCCTGTACGAGATGGCGATGGGCCCGCTGGACGTCTCCCGGCCGTGGGACACGCGCGCGGTGGTCGGCCAGTTCCGGCTGCTGCAGCGGCTGTGGCGCAACGTCGTCGACGAGAACACCGGCGAGGTGACGGTGGCGGACGCCGCGGACGCCGACATCGACGCGGACACCCTGCGCGCCCTGCACAAGGCCATCGACGGCGTACGGCAGGACCTGGAGGGCATGCGGTTCAACACCGCCATCGCCAAGGTCACCGAGCTGAACAACCACCTGACGAAGGTGGGCGGCGTGGTCCCGCGCCCGGTCGCCGAGCGCCTGGTGCTGCTGGTCGCGCCGCTGGCCCCGCACGTCGCCGAGGAACTGTGGCGCAAGCTGGGGCACCCGGACTCGGTCGTCCACCAGGACTTCCCGGTCGCCGACCCGGCCTACGTCGTCGACGAGACCGTGACCTGCGTCGTGCAGATCAAGGGCAAGGTCAAGGCGCGGCTGGAGGTCGCCCCCGCCATCTCCGAGGGCGATCTGGAGAAGGCGGCGCTGGCCGACGAGAAGGTGGTGGCCGCGCTGGGCGGGGCCGGGATCCGCAAGGTGATCGTGCGGGCGCCGAAGCTGGTGAACATCGTCCCGGCGTAGGGCCGCGACGCCGGGGTACCGCTGAGCTGGCTCGGGGTCGTCCCCTACGGGGAGGCTCCGGGTCCGGTACGGGCAGGTTCGGGGTCGCGTAGGGGCAGGTTCGGGGTTGTGTTGGAACCCTGGGCCTGCCCGTTGCGTTTACCGTGGAAGAGCGGCGCGGCGGGTGCCGTGCCGCGACCCTGCCGGTCCGCGGGCCGGACGCTCGGAGGAGGAGCTTTGTGGAAGCATTGATCGCAGTCCTCGGTCTGCTTTTCGTGCTCGCCCTCGTGCTGGGCGCCTACGCCACGGTGAAAGCCGTCGGCGCGGCCAAACGCAGCGTGGACCGCGGCATCACCCAGGCCCGCCGCACGGTCGAGGACCACACACTGCGGGCCAAGTCCTTCGTCCAGGTGGGTCCGGCGGGCGAGCTCGCCCAGCTGCGGCTGACGCTGCGCACGTCGATGCGGGCCACGCAGGACGCGCTGCACGCGGGCGTGGCCGAGGACGAGTCCCTGAAGGAGTCCCTCGCCCTCTTCGAGCGGCTCAGCGCGCACGGGTTCGAACTGGACGGCGAGCTCAGGCGGCTGGAGTCCGAGCCGGACCGCGCCACGCTCGGCGGGCGCCTTCCCGCGCTGCGCGAGCGCACCGAGCGCATCGTTCATTCGGCGGAGTCCCTGCGCTGGGCGGCCCGTGACCGGGCCCACCGTTTCGCCGGCGACGACCTGGACTCACTGAGCGCGCAGATCGACGTCGAGGCCGGTGCCCTGCGGCACTGGACGGAGACGGAGCCCGTCGCCGCGCCGCCGTCCTGGCCCGAGGCGCCGACCACCGACGCCCCGGCCGCTCGGCAGAGTTGGCCGGAGACCCCGGAGTCGTCAGCGCAGCCCCCGCAGTCCGCGCAGGCCTCGCAGACCCCGCAGTCCCCGCAGTCCCCGCAGTCCTCGCGGCAGGAGACGGCGGAGGAACCCGTGCGGCCCGCCATCACACCGCCCGGCCCGAGCCCCGTGTACCCCTGGCAGAAGAAGGCCCGTCCGGAGAACACCACCTGACCCCGGCCCCGTGAACGCCCGGTCGTCGGGGCCGGGCTGCCGTATGGGCGCTACGGCAGGTAACCTCCAGCTCATGTCCCGCCATGTCGCGATCGTCACCGATTCAACGGCCTACCTCCCGGCCCGGACGATGGAGCGGCACGGCATCACCGCGGTACCCCTGACCGTCGTCCTGGGCGACCGGGCGCTGGAGGAGGGCACCGAGATCTCGACCCGCTCGCTGGCCCAGGCCCTGCAGAAACGGCGACCGGTCACCACCTCCCGCCCCAGCCCCGAGCTCTTCGCCGAGACCTACCGCAGGATCGCCGAGACCGGCGCGGAGGGCATCGTCTCCCTCCACCTCTCCGCCGAACTCTCCGGTACACACGACGCGGCCGTGGTCGCCGCGCGGGAGGCGGCGGTTCCGGTGCGTGTAGTGGACACCGGGATGATCGCGATGGCCCTCGGATTCTGCGCGCTCTCCGCGGCGGAGGCGGCGGAGGCGGGCGGCACGGTGGACGAAGCGGTCACGGCCGCGGAGAAGCGGGCCGCGGGGACGTCCGCCTACTTCTACGTCGACACCCTCGACTATCTGCGGCGCGGCGGCCGGATCGGGGCGGCCCAGGCACTGTTCGGTTCCGCTCTCGCGGTGAAGCCTCTGCTGCGGCTGGACGGCGGCCGCATCGAGCCCCTGGAGAAGGTCCGGACGGCGTCCAAGGCCATCGCCCGGCTGGAGGAGATCGTCGCCGACCGGGCGGGCAGCGCACCCGTCGACATCGCCGTCCACCATCTCGCCGCCCCCGAACGGGCGTCGGCCCTGGCAGACCGCCTGCGGGACCGGGTGCCCGGGCTGGCCGACCTGCATGTGAGCGAGGTCGGCGCGGTGATCGGGGCGCACACGGGGCCCGGGCTGCTGGGGGTCGTGGTCTCGTCGCGGTGAGGTGAGGGGCGGTTGCTCGTCACTCGTACGAGGGTCGGAGTTATCCACAACTTGGGGGTAGTCCCCGGGAATTGAGCATGATCGTCGCGGGTGTGACGAGGTGCTCGATCCTCGTCGCATGGCTCTTCGATCACGCTCACGTACAGCTACCGCGACCAGCGGCCCGGGCCGCGGCCCGGCCTCCGACGGCCGGCTCCGCCACCACCGCTCGCCCCACCCCCTCGGCCGAGCACGACACAGGCGCCGTCCCGCGCCGACGGAGGAACTCCGCCGACGGGCGGAGGCGCTCTTCGCCGGGCACGTTGGATCCGCCGGATCCGCCGGGCATACCGAACACGTCAGCCCCGTCAGCCCCGTCGGACAGGGGAGCGAGTCGGGGAAGGGGCCGCCGCCGACTCGCAGTGCCGGGCGCCCGCAGGGACCCGGAGACGGTGGCACGGCACGGAGCGACGTAGCGGGTGCGCGAGGAGGCGGTGCGCGAGGAGGGGGCGCGCAGGGAGGAGGTGCGCGAGGAGGGGCCGCGCACGAGGGGCGTGCGCAGGAAGGGGGAGCGCCACCGGAGGCCGTCGATGGTGCTGCGACGACCTGGCGAGAACGGGCCGGGCAGGCGCTGCGGGAGCGGATGCCAGTGTGGCTCCAGACGCGGTGCGGGCTGGAGCGGCGGAGCGTGGCCGCGCTCACGGTGCTGCTGGTCGTCGCGGCGGTCTTCGCCGCGCAGCACTTCTGGACCGGCCGTACCCAGCCCGTGTCGGCACCCGAGATGGTGCGGGAGGCGGCGGCATACGGCGCGGGGGGAGAGGGCGACGCGGCAGGAGAGGGCCCGGGCCCCACGGCCGACGCGCCCGGGGGCACGGCCAAGGGCACAGCCACGGCCACGGTCGGGGCCGAGATCGTGGTGGACGTCGGCGGCAAGGTCCGCAAGCCCGGAATCCACCGCCTTCCGGCAGGGTCACGCGTCGCGGACGCCCTGCGTGCCGCGGGAGGCGTGCGATCCGGTACCAAGACCGACGGACTGAACCGGGCGCGCTTCCTGGTGGACGGCGAGCAGGTGATCGTCGGCGCTTCCGCGCCGGTCGCGGCGGCCGGCCCGGGCGGCACCGCCCCCGGCGGGCCAGGCGCCCCGGCAGCGGGGGCCGCACCCGCGGCACCGGTCCCCCTCAACACGGCGACCGCCGACCAGCTCGACACCCTGCCGGGCGTCGGCCCCGTGCTGGCTCAGCACATCATCGACTACCGCACCCAGCACGGCGGTTTCCGCTCGGTGGACGAGCTGCGCGAGGTGACCGGCATCGGCGAGCGCCGCTTCGCCGACCTGCGCAACCTCGTGCGGCCATGAGTACGGACGCGAGCGCGGCCGTGGGCACGGATCCGGGCGCGGCTATGAGTACGGACGCGAGCGCGGCCGTGGGCACGGATCCGGGCGCGGCCATGAGTACGGACGCGAGCGCGGCCGTGGGCACGGATCCGGGCGCGGCCGTGGGCACGGATCCGAGTACGGCCGTGGGCACGGATCCGGGCGCGGCCGTGGGCACGGATCCGGGCGCGGCCGTGGGCACGGATCCGAGCGCGGCCATGGGCACGGACGCGGACGCGAGCCCGGTCATGAACGCGCGGACGAGGCCGCCGAGCGGGCCGGCGGAGCCCACCGACGACCTGACCGCGCCCCCGCGCGCGGCCGTGCACGCCGCCTCCGGGCATCGGCTCGGTGCGGCCCATCCCCGGCAGGACGGGCCCACGGACCTGCGGCTGGTGCCGCCCGCGCTCGCGGCCTGGGCGACGGCGGCGCTGATGCCGGACGTGCCGGCTGGGTGGGCCGTGGGCCCCCTGATCGGCGTTCTGGCCCTGGCCGGCGTGCTGCTGCTGGGGGCGCGGAGACGGCGTACGACGCGCGGACGGCCCTACGCGACGGTCGCCGCCCTGCTCCTCTGCGTCGCCGCGGCCGCCACCTCGGCCGCACTGCACGGCGCGGACCTGCGCCGGGGGCCCGTGCCGGCGCTGGCACGGCAGTACGCCACCGTCACCGCCGAGTTGGAGATCACCGCCGACCCCCGCCTCACCCGACCCCGCGTCCGCGGAAACCGGGCCGTGCCGCCCACCGTGCTGATCGAAGCCGACGCACGACGGGTGACGGAGGCGGGCGGAAGGAAGGTGCTGACACGGACGCCGGTGCTGGTGCTCGTGGATGTGGCCGAGGGCGGGGGCGGGAGCGGGGCCGAGGACGAGAGCGAGAGGGCATCGGGCAAGGGCGAGAGTGAGCGGGCATCGGGCCGGGCCTCCGCGGGGGACGCGGACGATGCGCGGCTCACCCGTGCCGGGCCCGGCGCCTCGCGCTGGCTGGGACTGCTGCCGACGACGCGGCTCCTCGTCACCGCCCGGGCGGCGCCCCCGAGGGCGAGCGGGGACCGGATCGCCGCCGTGCTGCGGGTACGGGGCGGTCGGGAGGCGCCGGAGGTGGTGGCCGGACCGTCGGGGGCACAGCGGCTGGCGGGACGACTGCGGGCCGGGCTGCGGGAGGCCACCGAGGGGCTGCCGGCGGACGCGCGGGCGCTGCTGCCGGGTCTGGTCGTCGGGGACACATCGCGTATCACGCCGGAACTGGAGGAGGCGTTCAAGGAGACCGACCTCGCGCACACGCTGGCCGTGTCCGGAGCCAACTTCACGATCGTGCTCGCCCTGCTGCTGGGGCCGCCCGGACTGGCCCAGCGCAGCGAGCGCCGGGGCCTGGCGCCCCGTCTCGGCATCTCCCTGCGGACGACCGCGCTGCTCGGCGCGGTGCTCGCCCTCGGTTTCGTCGTCGTGTGCCGGCCCGACCCGAGCGTGCTGCGGGCCGCCGCCTGCGGGGCCGTCGCCCTGCTCGCCCTGGCCACCGGTCGCCGCAGATCGCTGCTCCCGGCGCTGGCGACGGCCGTACTGCTCCTGGTGCTGTACGACCCGGGGCTGGCCCGCAGTTACGGCTTCCTGCTCTCCGTGCTGGCCACCGGGGCGCTGCTCACGCTGGCCCCGCGTTGGAGCGTGGCGTTGCGCCGGCGCCGGGTTCCTCCCCGGCTTGCCGAGGCGCTGGCCGCCGCGGGCGCGGCCCAGGCCCTGTGCGCGCCGGTCGTCGCCGTGCTGTCGGCGCGGGTGAGCCTGGTGGGGGTGCCGTGCAACCTGCTCGTGGAGTTCGCGGTCGCGCCGGCCACGGTGCTGGGTTTCGCGGCGCTGGCGACGGCACCGGTGGCGATGCCGGTGGCCGAGGGGCTGGCCTGGTGCGGAGGTTGGCCGGCCGAGTGGATCGCGGGGATCGCCCGCACCGGGGCCGCGCTGCCCGGCGCGGGAGTGGACTGGCCGGGCAGCTGGGCCGGAGCGGCGCTGCTCGCCCTGGTCACGGTGGGCGTACTGCTCGTCGGCCGACGGTTGCTGAGGCGTCCCTGGTGGTGCGGTGTGTGCGCGGTGCTGCTGGTGCTGGCGGTGGTGCGGCCACCGCCACTGGCCCGGGTGATCACGGGGTGGCCGCCGCCGGGCTGGCGGATGGTGATGTGCGACGTGGGACAGGGCGACGCCATGGTGCTCGCGGCGGGTGAGGGCGCGGGTGTCGTGGTGGACACCGGGCCCGACCCGGCGCTGGTCGACCACTGTCTGCGCTCCCTCGGCATCACCCGCGTCCCGCTCGTGGTGCTGACCCATTTCCACGCCGACCATGTGGCGGGCCTGCCGGGGGTGTTGCGGGGGCGTTCGGTGGGCGCGATCGAGACGACCGCCCTCGAAGAGCCCGCGGACCAGGCCGAGTCCGTCCGCAGACAGGCGGCGGCACGGCGGATTCCGCTACGGCACGCCTCCGCCGGGGAACAGCGGCGGTCCGGCCCGCTGTCCTGGCAGGTGGTGTGGCCACCACCGAGCCCACCACCGAGCCCAGGGACGAGCACGGCCCCGACCGTGGAAGGCCCCAACGACGCCAGCGTCACCCTCCTGGTGCGGACGGCGGGCCTGCGTCTGTTGCTGCTCGGGGACCTGGAACCGCCGGCCCAGCAGCGGCTGGCGAGATCACCGGCGGCAGCGGCACTGGAAGGGATCGACGTGCTGAAGGTGGCCCATCACGGCTCCGCTCACCAGGATCCCGGCCTCGTACGGAAGGTGGCCCCACGGCTGGCGCTCATCAGCTGCGGAGAGAACAACACGTACGGGCACCCGGCCCCCGGCACCGTCGAGGCGCTGCGCGCCCAGGGCGCGACGGTGCTGCGGACGGACCGGGACGGGGCGCTGGCGGTCACCGGCACGGGCAGGGCGTTGCGGGTGGCGCGAGACTGAGGGCATGGATGCAACACAGGTCGACGCCTACCTCCGCCGTCTGGGAGCCGAGTACCCGGCGTGGCCCACCGCCGACGCCCTGCGCGAACTGCACCTGCGTCATCTGCGGACGGTGCCGTTCGAGAACCTGTCCGTCCATCTGGGCGAGGCGATCGTGCTGGAGGAGGGGCGGCTGCTGGACAAGGTGGTGGGCGCGCGACGGGGCGGGTTCTGCTACGAACTCAACGGTCTCTTCGGCGCGTTGCTCGCGGCGCTCGGGTACGAGGTCACGCTGCTCGCGGCGCGGGTGTACGGGGACGGGGGCCGGCTCGGGATCCCGTTCGACCATCTGGCGCTGCGGGTGCGGACGGTGGACGGGGGCGACTTGCTGGCGGACGTCGGGTTCGGGGCGCACAGCCACGGTCCGCTGGCGTTCGCGGAGCGGGGTGAGCAGAAGGATCCGGGGGGCACGTTCCAGGTCGTGGAGGCGGGTCCGGACGCGGCCGGGGTGCGCGGCGGGCACGACTCGGCCCGGGCGGCCGACCTGGACGTGCTGCGGGACGGGGAGCCCGTGTACCGGGTGGAACCGCGCTCGCGGGTGCTCGGCGACTTCGAGTCCGGCGCGTGGTGGCACAGCACCTCGCCCCAGTCGCACTTCCTCCAGTCGCCGGTCTGCTCGCGGGTCACGGAGGACGGAGGGAGGATCACGCTCAGCGGCCGCAGGCTCGTGTCGACGGCCCCCGACGGCCGCCGGGATGAGCGTGAGCCGGCCACGGACGAAGAGGTACTCGCGGCCTACCGGGAGCACTTCGGTATCCACCTCGACGAGGTGCCGTCCGTGCCCCGGCTGTGAGGATTCGCGGCGTCCGGTGGTGCGGCGATATCGGGCCACACAGGGCTACTCATGCCACTCATGCGCACTCCCAGCACATGTGCTGGTTTCGCGTGATGTGGCCCCGTGTTGCCTCTAAACCCCCATCAGTGATCGAATGTTTCTTCGTCAACTAGTTTTCTCACGTCGTGCAGAGGGTGTCGCAGATGATCGGCCGCTGGCTGGGAAGCCGAACGAAGCGGATGCAACGGACGGGTCCCCTGGCGGCGGTGCGGACTCCGCCCAACGCGGGAGTGCTGAGCTGCCGGGTCCTCGACCCCGTCAACGAGGCGATTCCGCACGCGGAGTTCACGGTCAGCGACACCATGGGGCGCAAGGTGGTCAGCGGCGGGACGGACCCCTTCGGGTCGTTCGTGGCGACGGTGCCCACGGGGGAGTACAGACTCGCGGTGTCCGCCGAGGGTTACACGCCGTACCGGGCGTCCGCGACCGTCACCGAGGACGCGCTGGCCTCGCTCGGCGACGTGACCCTCCAGGTGGCCCAGCCTCCGGAGCTGCCCGCGCCGGGCGACTGGGAGATCGAGCCGGCGCACTCGTCGATCGCCTTCACCGCACGGCACATCGGGCTGGCCCGGATCCACGGCCGGTTCAACTCCTTCGCGGGCGCGGTGCGGATCGGCGAGGACATGGAGCAGTCGGCGATGCACGTGGTCATCGACGCGGCGTCCATCGACACCAACGTGAAGATGCGCGACGACCACCTGCGGTCGGGGGACTTCCTGGACGTGCGGCGGTTCCCGACCCTGGAGTTCTACAGCGACCGGTTCACGCACCGGGGCGGCAACCGGTGGGCCGTCACGGGAGCGCTGTCCCTGCACGGCGTGACGCGCACGGTCACCCTGGACGCCGAGTATCTCGGCCTGGGCAACGGCATGGAGGGCGAAGCGCGGGCGGCCTGCCGCGCCACCACCGAACTGCACCGCGACGACTTCACGGTGAGCTGGCAGACGATGCTGGCGCGCGGCATCGCCGTGGTCGGGCCCAGCATCAAGATCGGCCTGGACATCCAGATCGTCCCCAAGGGCTGACCCGGCGCCGGCCTGACGCTCCGCCTGCCGCGCGGTGTCCGCGCGCCGGCCTGACGCTCCGCCCGCCGCGCGGTGTCCGACAATGGCACCCGTGAGTGATGTGAGACATGTGCTGGTGCTGCCCGACCGCGACGCCGCCGAGGAGGTGGCCCAGGCGCTCGGGGAGCGCTTCGGGCTCGACGAGGAACCCCGACTGCTCCGGGACGCCCTGGCCGGCGAGGACGACGCCGAGGACGCCCAGTGGCTCGTCGTCCTGCGTGACGAGAGGGAGCGGCTGGACCCCGGCGAGCTCGACGAGTTCGCGGGGGAGTGGGAGGGCTGGCGCGAGGAACCGTAGGGGCCCGTGGGTCCCGGCGGCGAAGTCCGTTGTCAGTGGTGCGTGCGATGCTTGTCGCGATGGCCAGGAAGACTGCGAATGACGACCCTCTCGCCCCGGTGACCCTTGCCGTGGGCCAGGAGGACCTCCTGCTCGACCGTGCCGTGCGGGAGGTGGTGGCCGCCGCGAAGGCCGCCGACGCCGACACGGACGTACGCGACCTGACCCCCGACCAGCTGCAGCCCGGCACACTCGCCGAGCTCACCAGCCCCTCGCTCTTCGCCGAGCGCAAGGTCGTGGTCGTACGCAATGCGCAGGACCTGTCCGCCGACACGGTCAAGGACGTGAAGGCCTACCTCGGCGCGCCCGCCGAGGAGATCACCCTCGTCCTGCTGCACGCGGGCGGCGCGAAGGGCAAGGGCCTGCTGGACGCCGCCCGAAAGGCGGGGGCGCGCGAGGTGGCGTGCCCGAAGATGACCAAGCCCGCCGACCGGCTGGCCTTCGTACGGGCGGAGTTCCGTACCGCCGGGCGGTCGGCCACCCCCGAGGCGTGCCAGGCGCTGGTCGACGCCATCGGCAGCGACCTGCGGGAGCTGGCCTCGGCGGTGTCCCAGCTGACCGCGGACGTCGAGGGCACGATCGACGAGGCGGTCGTCGGGCGGTACTACACGGGACGGGCCGAGGCCTCCAGCTTCACGGTCGCCGACCGGGCGGTCGAGGGACGGGCCGCGGAGGCACTGGAGGCGCTGCGCTGGTCCCTGGCGACCGGAGTGGCACCCGTGCTGATCACCAGCGCCCTGGCCCAGGGCGTGCGGGCGATCGGCAAGCTGTCCTCCGCCCGCGGCGGACGCCCCGCCGACCTCGCCCGTGAGCTGGGGATGCCGCCGTGGAAGATCGACCGCGTCCGGCAGCAGATGCGCGGCTGGACCCCGGACGGGGTCTCCGTCGCCCTGCGCGCGGTGGCCGAGGCGGACGCGGGGGTGAAGGGCGGCGGGGACGACCCCGAGTACGCCCTGGAGAAGGCCGTGGTGACGATCGCGCGCGCGGCGCGTTCGCGGGGACGGGCGTAGCCCGCCTCTCCGGGAAAGGCAGACCGGAGAAGGCAGACCGAAGGCCCCGGCGTCCGTCCTGGGGAAGGACAGCCACCGGGGCCTTCGGATCAAGCTCGTGGATCCATGCCCGCGTGGCGAACGCAGGCCGCGCACGGATCCTGGGTGCCGGACGGGAGCGGATGAGAGAGGGCCCGCTCTGGGTCCTTCCGGCGATCAGACCAGATGAGGGGTTCAGCCCTTGAGGGCGCCGACCTTCTGCGACAGCGCCGACTTCTTGTTGGCGGCCTGGTTCTTGTGGATGACGCCCTTGGAGACGGCCTTGTCGAGCTGGCGCGAAGCGACGCGCTGGTACTCGGTGGCCTTCTCGGCGTCACCCGCGGCAGCGGCCTCACGGGCCTTGCGGATCGCGGTCTTCAGAGAGGACTTGACGGCCTTGTTGCGCAGCCGGGCCTTCTCGTTGGTCTTGTTCCGCTTGATCTGGGACTTGATGTTCGCCACGAATGAGCCTTTGCAGGTTCAGGCACGAGGCCGCGAGGGTCCCGTGCCGATGATTTCTTGAAGGAGTGCCTCGCGCTGAGAGGGCAAGAGACACAGCCCCCCACACTACCAGCGGCCCACCGAGCCACCCAAACCAGGCCTCTCCCCGCCCCCGGTCCGGCCCTGGCCCGCCCCCGATCCCGCCCCGCCCCCGCCCTCGACCCGTCCCAAACCCATCCCAGCTCCCCACCCGTGGGACGATGGAAGCTACGTATCGATCCGACCCGAGACCGCAGACACTGCGGACGCCTCAAGAATCAGGACCCTGCGTGCCCGCGACCCCCAGCCATGTGCCCGAGCCGAGCCGTACCGACCCGGCGCTGATCCGCAACTTCTGCATCATCGCGCACATCGACCACGGCAAGTCCACGCTCGCCGACCGGATGCTCCAGCTGACCGGTGTGGTGGAGCAGCGGCAGATGCGCGCCCAGTACCTCGACCGCATGGACATCGAGCGCGAGCGCGGCATCACGATCAAGTCCCAGGCGGTGCGATTGCCGTGGGCCCCCACCCACGACAAGAGCAGTACGCACATCCTCAACATGATCGACACGCCGGGGCACGTCGACTTCACCTACGAGGTCTCGCGGTCGTTGGCCGCGTGCGAGGGCACCATCCTCCTCGTCGACGCCGCCCAGGGCATCGAGGCCCAGACCCTCGCCAACCTCTACCTGGCGATGGAGAACGACCTCACGATCATCCCCGTGCTGAACAAGATCGACCTGCCGGCCGCGCAGCCCGAGAAGTTCGCCGAGGAACTCGCCAACCTGATCGGCTGCGACCCCGCCGACGTGCTCAAGGTCTCCGCCAAGACCGGCCTCGGGGTCGAGGCGCTGCTGGACAAGGTCGTCGCCGAGGTCCCGCCTCCGGTCGGCGTCAAGGACGCCCCCGCCCGCGCGATGATCTTCGACTCCGTCTACGACTCCTACCGCGGTGTCGTGACGTACGTCCGTGTCATCGACGGCCAGCTCAACAGGCGCGAGCGGATCCGGATGATGTCCACCGGCGCCACGCACGAGCTGCTGGAGATCGGCACCAACTCGCCGGAGATGCTCTCCGCCGACGGCCTCGGCGTCGGCGAGGTGGGTTACCTGATCACCGGCGTGAAGGACGTCCGCCAGTCCAAGGTCGGTGACACCGTCACCAGCATGCACAAGGGTGCCGAGGAGGCGCTCGGCGGCTACAAGGACCCCAGGCCCATGGTCTTCTCCGGCCTGTATCCGCTGGACGGCTCGGACTACCCCCTGCTGCGCGAGGCCCTGGACAAGCTCCTGCTCAACGACGCCGCCCTGGTCTACGAGCCGGAGACCTCCGCGGCCCTCGGTTTCGGCTTCCGCGTCGGCTTCCTGGGCCTGCTGCACCTCGACGTGATCCGCGAGCGGCTGGAGCGCGAGTTCGGCCTCGACCTGATCGCCACCGCGCCCAACGTGGTCTACCGCGTGATCATGGAGGACGGCGTCGAGCACACCGTCACCAACCCGAGCGAGTTCCCCGAGGGGAAGATCAACGAGGTGTACGAGCCGGTCGTGCGCGCCACGATCCTCGCACCGACCGAGTTCATCGGCGCGATCATGGAGCTGTGCCAGACCCGGCGCGGCACCCTGCTCGGCATGGACTACCTCTCCGAGGACCGGGTGGAGATCCGCTACACCCTCCCGCTCGCGGAGATCGTCTTCGACTTCTTCGACCAGCTGAAGTCGAAGACGCGTGGTTACGCGTCGCTGGACTACGAGCCCACCGGCGAGCAGACCTCCAGCCTGGTCAAGGTCGACATCCTCCTGCACGGCGACAAGGTCGACGCCTTCTCGGCGATCACCCACAAGGACGCGGCGTACGCGTACGGCGTGCGGCTCGTGGCCAAGCTGCGCGAGCTGATCCCGCGCCAGGCCTTCGAGGTGCCCATCCAGGCCGCCATCGGCTCCCGGGTGATCGCCCGCGAGACCATCCGCGCCATCCGCAAGGACGTCCTCGCCAAGTGCTACGGCGGTGACATCTCGCGTAAGCGGAAGCTGCTGGAGAAGCAGAAGGAAGGCAAGAAGCGGATGAAGATGGTGGGTTCCGTGGAGGTTCCGCAAGAGGCCTTCATCGCGGTCCTGTCCAGCGATGACAACGCGGGGTCGGGCAAGGGCAAGAAGTAACCGGGACCGTCCTCGCGGCGCGTCCCGCCCAGCCCGGCAAAACGGACACGAAGGGGCCCGCCGTGCGAAAGCGCGGCGGGCCCCTTCGCATGTCACGGGTGGGCCTCTGTACGAAGTGACAGGGCGCGGAGACTTACGCACGGGCCACTCGCCCTTTACTCTGATGCCTGCTCGCTAGTTACTCGCGAGTTAAACAACGCCTGAACAGGCCTGAACAACCGCCCGAGAGTGAACCAGCCGCACCTGAACCAGCCGCACCTGAGTCGGCCGCACCGACCCGGCCGCACCGTCGCGGGCCCACGGAGGATGTCGTGAGCGACACACAGACACTGATCGAGAACCGTCCGCCCTCCGTGGCGGGACTCTTCCTGGAGCGGGTGGCGGCCACGCCGGACGCCGAGGCCTACCGCTACCCGGTCCCGTCGGCCTCCGGCGAGGGGCCGGACGACTGGAAGTCGCTGACCTGGGCACAGGCGGCCGAACGGGTCTACGCGATCGCGGCCGGCCTGATCGAGCTGGGCATCCAGCCGCAGCAGCGCGTGGCACTGGCCTCCGCCACACGGCTGGAGTGGATCCTGGCCGACCTCGGCATCATGTGCGCGGGCGCGGCGACGACCACGGTCTATCCGCAGACCAACGCCGACGAGTCGGCGTACATCCTCTCCGACTCCGAGAGCAAGGTGCTGATCGCGGAGGACGCCGCGCAGCTGGCCAAGGCGAAGGAGAAGCGCGGCGAGCTGCCCGAGCTGACGCACGTCGTGGTGATCGACGCGACCGGCGCGGACACCACCGAGGACTGGGTCCTCACCCTCGGCGAACTGGAGGCCCTCGGCGCGGCCCGCCTGGAGAAGGACCCGGAGCTGGTCACGAAGCGGGTCGGCGCCCTCACCAAGGATCATCTCGCCACCCTCATCTACACCTCCGGCACCACCGGCCGGCCCAAGGGCGTCCGCCTCCCGCACGACAACTGGTCGTACATGGCGAAGGCGATCGCGGCGACCGGCCTGTGCACCGGCGACGACGTGCAGTACCTGTGGCTGCCGCTCGCGCACGTCTTCGGCAAGGTGCTGACCTCCGGCCAGATCGAGGTCGGTCACGTCACCGCCGTCGACGGCCGCGTCGACAAGATCATCGAGAATCTGCCGGTCGTCCAGCCGACCTACATGGCGGCCGTGCCGCGCATCTTCGAGAAGGTCTACAACGGCGTCGCCGCCAAGGCCCGGGCGGGCGGCGGAGCCAAGTACAAGATCTTCCAGTGGGCCGCGGGCGTCGCCCGCGAGTACGCCAAGGTCACCCAGGACAACTTCAAGCGCACCGGCACCGCGAGCGCGCCCGCCGGACTGCGCACCAAGCACGCCGTCGCCGACAAGCTCGTCTACGCCAAGATCCGCGAGGCCTTCGGCGGCCGCCTGCGCGCCTGCGTCTCCGGCTCGGCCGCCCTCGCCCCCGACATCGGCTACTTCTTCGCCGGCGCCGGCATCCACATCCTGGAGGGCTACGGCCTCACCGAGTCCTCCGCCGCGTCCTTCGTCAACCCCGGCGAGGCCTACCGCACCGGCACGGTCGGCAAGCCGCTGCCCGGCACCGAGGTGCGCGTCGCGGACGACGGCGAGATCCTGCTGCGCGGCCCCGGCATCATGGAGGGCTACCACAAGCTGCCCGAGAAGACCGCCGAGGTGCTGGAGGCCGACGGCTGGTTCCACACCGGCGACATCGGCGAGCTCTCGCCCGACGGCTACCTGCGCATCACCGACCGCAAGAAGGACCTCATCAAGACCTCGGGCGGCAAGTACATCGCGCCCGCCGAGGTGGAGGGCCAGTTCAAGGCGGTCTGCCCCTACGTCTCCAACATCCTGGTGCACGGCGCCGACCGGAACTTCTGCACCGCGCTCATCGCCCTCGACGAGATCGCGATCACCCAGTGGGCCGAGGAGAACGGCCTGGGGGGCAAGCCGTACGCGGAGATCGTCGCGGCGCCGGCGACCGTAGAGATGGTCGACGGCTACGTCAGGCAGCTCAACGAGGGCCTCCAGCGCTGGCAGACCATCAAGAAGTTCCGCCTGCTGCCCCGCGACCTCGACGTCGAGCACGGAGAGATCACGCCGAGCCTGAAGCTGAAGCGGCCGGTGGTGGAGCGGGAGTACAAGCACCTGATCGAGGAGATGTACGACGGCTCGCGCGAGGCGTAGTGCGGGCCGGCGCCGTGGTCCGGTCCGCACGGCTGGTGCCCGAAACTGTCCGTCTTCCGGCTGTCTTCGAACGTTCGCCTAGCACGGTTCTCACTCATGGCGGCCCACTTCGGTAACTCCGCGCTTATGGACGGGGTCGGTCTGTCACTCTGTCGGCATCGACTGCGAAGTATTCGCACGAACTGCCCGGGGAGCCGTCCATGGGGGCCATTCCGACGCAACGGGAGACCGCCTCCCGCGCCAGTGGAGCGCCCGCGCTCGCTGCTGAGGCATACGCCCAGGAGTGCGCGCGGGCGCACGTGACCCTGCTCGGAAGCTCCCTGGCGCCCGGCGCGGCCCGGGAGATGGTGCGGGCCGCGCTCGCCGACTGGGCCGAGCTCGGCCTGCCCGGCACGGAACAACTGACCGAGCATCTCGCCGCCGACGCCCTGGTCGTCGTCAGCGAGCTGGTCACCAACGCCGTCGTGCACGCCGGCACCGACGTCGAGGTGGGCTGCCGGCTGGAGGAGACGGGCACCCTCGTCGTCGAGGCCACGGACCACCACCCCTCCCGCGCCCCGAGGAGCGGGGACCACGAGACGCCGCACGAGATCCCCGAGTACGGGCGCGGCCTGCGGCTCGTCGCCGCGCTCTCGGAGGCCTGGGGCATCACCTACCGCCCGGGCACCAAGACGGTGTGGGCGCGCCTCCCGGCCGCGGGCGCCGAGACCGCCGAGCAGATCGAGGCGTACGCCGGGGGCCGTGGGGCCGCTCGGCGCCCCGAGCCGGCGGGCACGGAGCCGGCGGGGGAGGGGGGCGGAGGTTCGACGGGTCTGGGCGGCCCGGGGGCTCCGGCGGGCCCGGGTGTCTCGGGGGGCCTGGGTGCCCCGGGTGGTGAGATGACTCTCGACGGGCAGATGGCCCTGGAGGGCCCGCCGGTCCTGGAGGGGCAGCCGGTCCCGGAGGGCCCGCCGGTCCTGGAGGGCCTGCCGGTCCTGGAGGGCCTGCCGGTCCTGGAGGGGCAGCCGGTCCCGGAGGGGCAGCCGGTCCTGGAGGGCCCGCCGGTCCCGGAGGGGCAGCCGGTCCTGGAGAGGCCAGTGGTCTTGGAGGGGCCGACGGTCCGGTACGGCTCGGAGAGCCAGAGTGGCGGTGACTGGCGGGACGGAACGGCCAGGACCGTTCGGCGTGGTGTTCGGGACCGGGAGTGGCTGGGCCGCGGCGCCCTGTCCTTCCTCGCCGAGGCGTCCGACCTTCTGGCCGGGCAGCTCGACGAGGACCTGGTCGCCTCCCTCACCGGGCAGCTGATCGTGCCGCGGCTTGCCGACTGGTGCGCCGTGTGGCTGGAGGACGAGTCCCTGGGCCGGGGAGCGTGGAGCGACGACCCCGGGGCGGCCGTGGGAGCGCGGCTGGCCCGCGTCTGGCACGGCAGCGAGAGCCACATCGAGGAACTGCGCCGGGCCCTGGAGAAGGACCCGCCCCGCCCGCGTGACCTGTGGCGATCCGGCCCCGTCGCCCACCCCTGGCCCGGCGAGGCGCTCGGCCCGGACGGCACGCACGGTGCCGCGCTCGCCTACCGCCTGGTCGCCGGCGGCCGGCCCCTGGGCACCCTGGTCATCGGGCGGGCCGGTGCCCCCGGCTTCCCCGGTTTCCCCGACGAGATCACCGGCCTGGTCGAGGACCTCAGCCGCCGGGTGGCGCTCGCCATCGGCGCCGCCCGTCAGTACGCCCGGCAGGCCACCATCAGCGCCGTCCTCCAGCGCGGCCTGCTGCCCGGCGCGGTCGCCGAGATCCCCGGCGTGCGCAGCGCCCTCGTCTACGAACCGTGCGACAAGGGCGGCCCCAGCGGCGACTTCTACGACCTCTTCCCGGCCGGTGACGGCCGCTGGTGCTTCGCCGTCGGCGACGTCCAGGGCAAGGGCCCCGAGGCCGCCGTCGTCATCGGCCTCGCCCGGCCCTGGCTGCGGCTGCTGGCCCGCGAGGAGTACGGCGTCCCCGACGTCCTCGACCGCCTCAACCAGCTCCTCCTCGACGACGCCACCGAGGCCGCGGACGCCGCCGCCCGCGCCCTGGTCGCCGTAGGCCCTCCGGTTGCCCCGGGCGACGGACCGCAGACCCGTTTCCTGTCCCTGCTCTACGGCGAACTCGTCCCGTTCGACGGCGGCGTCCGCTGCACTCTCGCCTCAGCCGGGCACCCACTGCCGCTGCTCCTCGACCCCGACGGCACGGTGCGCACGGTCGCGCAGCCGCAGACCCTGCTCGGTGTCGTCGAGGACGCGACGTACACCAGCGAGACCTTCGAGCTACGGTCCGGCGACACCCTGCTCTGCGTCACGGACGGGGTCACCGAGCGGCGCAGCGGCTCCCGCCAGTTCGACGACGGGGACGGGCTGGCCACGGCCCTCGCCGGATGCGTCGGGCTGGACGCCGGGCTGGTCGCCGAGCGCATCAGGCGGCTGGTGCACGAGTTCGGGCCCCGGCCCCCGGAGGACGATCTGGCGCTGCTGGTACTCCAGGCGGATTGAGCGCGCGGGCGGGGGGACACACGCGGGCGAGGATCACGCGTGGGCGAGGATCACGCGCCGGCGGAGATCACGAGCGGGCGGAGATCACGAGCGGGCGGAGATCACGAGCGGGTGGGGATCACACGCCGGCGGAGGCCACACGCGGGGTGCGGGACAATGGAACGCATGCCCTCCGCACTCCCCGACGGCGAGCCCGTCCCCGCCGACGGCGCCCTCCCGGCGTCCGCGCTCGCCGGTGCCGCCGGCCGCCCCCTCGGCTTCTACCTGCATGTCCCGTACTGCGCGACCCGCTGCGGTTACTGCGACTTCAACACGTACACCGCGACGGAGCTGCGCGGCACCGGCGGCGTCCTCGCCTCCCGCGACAACTACGCCGAGACGCTCACCGACGAGGTCCGCCTGGCCCGCAAGGTGCTCGGCGACGACCCCCGCGAGGTCCGCACGGTCTTCGTCGGCGGCGGTACGCCCACGCTGCTGGCCGCCGGCGACCTGGTGCGGATGCTGCACGCGATCCGCGACGAGTTCGGCCTGGCGGCGGACGCGGAGATCACGACGGAGGCCAACCCGGAGTCGGTCGACCCGGCGTACCTCGCCACCCTCCGCGAGGGCGGCTTCAACCGGATCTCCTTCGGCATGCAGAGCGCGAAGCAGCACGTCCTGAAGGTGCTGGACCGCACCCACACCCCGGGCCGCCCGGAGGCCTGCGTCGCCGAGGCCCGCGCGGCCGGCTTCGACCACGTCAACCTCGACCTGATCTACGGCACCCCCGGCGAGACCGACGACGACTGGCGCGCCTCCCTGGACGCGGCGCTCGGCGCCGGACCCGACCACGTCTCGGCGTACGCCCTGATCGTCGAGGAGGGCACCCAGCTCGCCCGCCGCATCCGGCGCGGCGAGGTCCCCATGACCGACGACGACGTCCACGCCGACCGGTACCTGATCGCCGAGGAGGCGCTGTCGGCGGCGGGCTTCGACTGGTACGAGGTGTCGAACTGGGCCACCTCGGACGCGGGGCGCTGCCTGCACAACGAGCTGTACTGGCGGGGCGCCGACTGGTGGGGCGCGGGGCCGGGAGCGCACAGCCACGTGGGCGGTGTGCGCTGGTGGAACGTGAAGCACCCCGGCGCCTACGCGGGGGCGCTGGCGGCGGGGAAGTCGCCGGGGGCCGGGCGGGAGGTCCTCACGGACGAGGACCGCCGCGTGGAACGCGTCCTGCTGGAGCTGCGGCTGCGGGAGGGTGTGCCGCTGTCCCTGCTGCGGGAGGCGGGGCTCGCGGCGTCGCGGCGGGCGTTGTCCGACGGGCTCCTCCAGGAGGGGCCGTACGAGGACGGGCGTGCGGTGCTGACGCTGCGCGGGCGGTTGCTGGCGGACGCGGTGGTGCGGGATCTGGTGGACTGACGGACTGACGGACTGACTGACGGACTGACTGACGGACTGACTGACCGGCCTGGGTTCGCCCCCGCCGCCCCTTCCCGTCCCGACCAGGGGGGGGGGGCTCTCGGAGCCCCCTCATCCCCCCCCCCCCAGCAAGGGGCAGTTCTCATCGGTCCCCGAGAAACCCCCCCCCACCAGCCCC
>NZ_JBHJRX010000028.1:59575-61474 GCF_042268605.1 Streptomyces sp. NPDC056296
GGGCGGGAGGGAGGGAGGGATGGACGGAAGGATGGAGGGAGGGATGGACGGACTGGCTTGGGTTCGCCCCCGCCGCCCTTTCCCGTCCCGACCGGGGGTCTCCCCCCCCGGGCCCCCGCTCCTCAAACGCCGGAGGAGCTGGATATTGCCCGGCGTTCATGGGACTCACCCCGTCACGAAGTCGATCAGCTCCTCCACCCGTCCCAGCAGCTCCGGCTCCAGGTCCTTGTACGAGCCCACCCGTGCCAGGATCGCCTGCCACACCGCCCCGGTGTTCTCGGACGGCCACCCCAGTGCCCGGCACACCCCCGTCTTCCAGTCCTGCCCGCGCGGCACCCGGGGCCAGCCGTCGATCCCCAGCGACGACGGCTTCACGGCCTCCCAGATGTCGATGTACGGGTGGCCGACGACCAACGCGTGCTCGCTCGTCACCGCCTCCGCGATCCGCCACTCCTTCGAGCCCGGCACCAGGTGGTCCACCAGGACGCCCAGCCGCGCGTCAGGACCCGGTGCGAAGTCGGCGACGATCGACGGCAGGTCGTCCACGCCCCCCAGGTACTCCACGACCACGCCCTCGACGCGCAAGTCGTCGCCCCAGACCTTCTCGACCAGCTCGGCGTCGTGCCGCCCCTCGACGTAGATGCGCCCGGCGCGGGCCACACGCGCGCGTGCGCCGGGGACGGCGACCGAACCGGACGCCGTACGAGCGGGCCGTACCGGACCCGAGACGGGTCGCACGAGGGTCACCACCCGCCCCTCCAGCAGGAAGCCGCGCGGCTCCATCGGGAACACCCGGTGTTTGCCGAAGCGGTCCTCCAGCGTCACCGTGCCCGCCTCGCAGCCGATCACCGCGCCGCAGAAACCGGTGCCGGGCTCCTCGACCACCAGGCCGGGATCGGCCGGGACCTCCGGTACCGGCTGCGATTTCTTCCACGGAGGGGTCAGGTCGGCGGAGTACTGGCGCATTCTGATGACGATACGAGGAGCGGCCGCGCCGTGATCAGCGCGACACGCCGAAGCGGGCGGCCAGCGCGTCTCGTTGGGCCCTGACGAACGCCGCGTCCACCACCGCTCCGTGTCCGGGGACGTACAGCGCGTCCTCGCCGCCCAGGTCGAGCAGCCGGTCCAGGGCGGCGGGCCAGTGCGACGGCACGGCGTCTGGGCCCGCCTGCGGCTCACCGGACTCCTCGACCAGGTCGCCGCAGAAGACGACCTCCGGGACGCCCGGCACCAGCACCGCGAGGTCGTGGCCGGTGTGCCCCGGACCCACGTTGGCGAGCAGGACCTGCCGGCCGCCGCCCAGGTCGAGCGTCCACTCGCCGCAGACCTCGTGGCGGACGTGGACGAGCGCGTCGACCGCCTCCTCCGCCGACCCCGCGTCCAGCCCCTCCGCCACCGCGTCCGACCGCAGCGCCTCCCGCCCGTGTCCGCCCCGCGCGAACACCGCGTCCGTGCCCACCGCGCCGAACACCTCCGCGCCCGCGAACGCCGCGGCACCGAGGACGTGGTCGAAGTGCGGGTGGGTCAGCGCGAGATGTGTCACACGGTGGCCGGCGAGCTCCTGCGCCCCCGCGCGCAACCGGGCGCCCTCACCGAGGCTCGACCCCGCGTCCACCATCAGGGCCGCGCCGGAGCCGACGACCAGCCCCGCGGTGCAGTCCCACACCGGCAGCCGGCGCCGCCCCACCCCGGCCGCCATCCGCTCCCATCCCAGGTCTTCCCAAGTCACCGTCACGACGACGACGCTAGCGCCGCGACGTCTCCGTTCACGGCGGCGTGGCCCCCGGCCTTGCCGGGGGCGTATGCCGCCCCACCCCGGCCGCCATCCGCTCCCATCCCAGGTCTTCCCAAGTCACCGTCACGACGACGACGCTAGCGCCGCGACGTCTCCGTTCACGG
>NZ_JBHJRX010000028.1:61574-117084 GCF_042268605.1 Streptomyces sp. NPDC056296
CGGCGCGGCCCCCGGCCTTGCCGGGGGCGTACCCCACGGCCGTACACTGGGCCGGGGAAGTCTGGCACTCGCGCACCGTGAGTGCCAGGGACAGACAGTGAGACAGGCAAGACGCCGGGCGGACGACGACATGCTGGAGGTGTGCGCGAGTGCTCAGTGAACGCAGGCTCCAGGTGCTGCGCGCCATCGTCCAGGACTACGTCGGCACCGAGGAGCCGGTCGGTTCCAAGGCGCTCACCGAGCGGCACAACCTCGGCGTCTCCCCGGCCACCGTGCGCAATGACATGGCGGCCCTGGAGGACGAGGGGTTCATCGCGCAGCCGCACACCAGCGCCGGGCGCATCCCGACCGACAAGGGCTACCGGCTCTTCGTCGACAAGCTGGCCGGCGTCAAGCCGATGACCCCGCCCGAGCGGCGCGCCATCCAGAACTTCCTGGAGGGCGCCGTCGACCTCGACGACGTGGTGGCCCGCACGGTGCGGCTGCTCGCGCAGCTGACCCGGCAGGTCGCCGTCGTGCAGTATCCGTCGCTGACCCGCTCGACCGTGCGGCACGTGGAGCTGCTCGCGCTGGCGCCCGCGCGCCTGATGCTCGTGCTGATCACGGACACCGGGCGGGTCGAGCAGCGGATGGTCGACTGCCCGGCGCCGTTCGGCGAGGCGTCCCTCGCGGACCTGCGCGCGCGGCTGAACAGCCGGGTCGCCGGGCGCCGTTTCTCGGACGTGCCGAGCCTGGTGGAGGAACTGCCGGAGGCCTTCGAGGCCGAGGACCGCGGTACGGTCTCGACGGTGCTCTCCACACTTCTGGAGACGCTGGTCGAGGAGAACGAGGAGCGGTTGATGATCGGCGGCACCGCCAATCTGACCCGCTTCGGGCACGACTTCCCTCTGGTGATCCGACCCGTCCTCGAGGCGCTGGAGGAGCAGGTGGTGCTCCTCAAGCTGCTCGGCGAGGCGAAGGATCCGGGCGTGACCGTCCGAATCGGTCATGAGAACGCCCATGAGGGACTCAACTCCACGTCCGTCGTGTCGGTGGGCTACGGTTCGGGCGGCGAGGCGGTTGCCAAGCTCGGCGTGGTCGGACCGACCCGCATGGACTACCCGGGAACGATGGGAGCGGTACGCGCAGTGGCACGGTACGTCGGACAGATCCTGGCGGAGTCGTAGGTGGCCACGGACTACTACGCCGTACTCGGCGTACGCCGCGACGCGTCCCAGGACGAGATCAAGAAGGCGTTCCGGAGGCTCGCCCGCGAGCTGCACCCGGACGTCAACCCCGATCCGAAGACCCAGGAGCGGTTCAAGGAGATCAACGCCGCCTACGAGGTGCTGTCGGACCCGCAGAAGAAGCAGGTCTACGACCTCGGCGGCGACCCCCTCTCGCAGGCCGCCGGCGGTGGCGCGGGCGGCTTCGGCGCGGGCGGCTTCGGGAACTTCTCGGACATCATGGACGCGTTCTTCGGTACGGCGTCGCAGCGCGGGCCGCGCTCGCGCACCCGCCGGGGCCAGGACGCGATGATCCGCATCGAGGTCGAGCTGGACGAGGCCGCGTTCGGTACGACCAAGGACATCCAGGTCGACACGGCCGTCGTCTGCAACACCTGCAACGGCGAGGGCGCGGCGCCCGGCACGTCGGCCCAGACGTGTGACATGTGCCGCGGTCGCGGTGAGGTCTCGCAGGTCACCCGGTCCTTCCTGGGCCAGGTCATGACCTCGCGGCCCTGCCCGCAGTGCCAGGGCTTCGGCACCGTGGTCCCGACCCCGTGCCCCGAGTGCGCGGGCGACGGCCGGGTCCGCTCCCGGCGCACGCTCACCGTGAAGATCCCGGCCGGCGTCGACAACGGCACCCGGATCCAGCTCGCGGGCGAGGGCGAGGTCGGCCCCGGCGGCGGCCCCGCCGGCGACCTGTACGTCGAGATCCACGAGCTGCCCCACTCGACCTTCCAGCGCCGCGGCGACGACCTGCACTGCACGGTCACCATCCCGATGACGGCGGCGGCCCTCGGCACGAAGGTTCCGCTGGAGACGCTCGACGGCATGGAGGAGGTCGACATCCGCCCGGGCACCCAGTCCGGCCAGTCGATCCCGCTGCACGGCCGCGGCGTCACCCACCTGCGCGGCGGCGGCCGGGGCGACCTCATCGTCCACGTCGAGGTCATGACCCCGAGCAAGCTCGACCCCGAGCAGGAACGCCTCCTGCGAGAGCTGGCCGCACTACGCGGCGAGGAGCGCCCGACGGGGCAGTTCCAGCCTGGGCAGCAAGGGCTGTTCTCGCGGCTGAAGGACGCCTTCAACGGACGCTGACGTGGTGCTCCCGAGGGCTGTGCCTGCTTGTCGGCGTGGCGCTCGGGGGGTCTGCCGGGGGTCCGGGGGTCGTCCCCCGGGTGGGCACTGTCAGCCTGGGCAGCAAGGGCTGTTCTCCCGTCTGAAGGACGCGTTCAACGGGCGCTGACGGGCACCGGTCACGGCGTACCGCCAGGGGCGTTCCGATGCGGATGCTCCTGGCGTATGCCAACGGAAGCCCGGATTCGGACTTGTTCGGAGGACGTGACAACATGCCGTCATGTCCTCCGCACTGACCGATCTCTTCCCCTACCCGATCGTGCAGGCGCCCATGGCGGGCGGCGTCTCCGTGCCGCAGCTCGCCGCCGCGGTCTGCGAGGCGGGCGGGCTGGGATTCCTCGCCGCCGGGTACAAGACCGCGGACGGGATGTACCAGGAGATCAAGGAGCTGCGCGGACTGACCGGCCGCCCCTTCGGCGTCAACCTCTTCATGCCGCAGCCCGAGACGGCCGACCCCGCCGCCGTCGGCGTCTACGCCCACCAGCTGGCCGGCGAGGCCGCCTGGTACGAGACGGAGCTCGGCGACCCCGAGTGCGGCCGGGACGACGGCTACGACACCAAGCTCGCGGTGCTGCTGGACAACCCGGTACCGGTGGTCTCGTTCCACTTCGGCGTCCCCAGCCGCGAGGTCGTCGACTCGCTGCACCGCGTCGGCACCTTCGCCCTGGTCGCCGCGACCACCGCGGAGGAGGCCAGGGCCGTGGAGCTGTCCGGCGCCGACGCGGTGATCGCGCAGGGCGCCGAGGCCGGCGGACACCAGGGCACCCACCGGGACCACCCCGAGACCGGCGGCGCCGGCACCGGGCTGCTGTCGCTGGTCGCCCAGGTCCGGGAGGCGGTGAGCCTGCCGATCGTCGCCGCCGGCGGCATCATGCGCGGCGGCCAGATCGCCGCGGTCCTCGCGGCCGGCGCCAGCGCCGCCCAGCTCGGCACCGCCTTCCTCGCCACCCCCGAGTCCGGCGCGCACGCCCTGCACAAGCAGGCGCTGACCAACCCCCTCTTCGTCCGCACCGAACTCACCCGCGCCTTCTCCGGCCGCCCCGCCCGCGGCCTGGTCAACCGCTTCCTGCGCGAGCACGGCCCCTACGCCCCCGCCGCCTACCCGGAGGTGCACCACCTCACCGCCCCGCTGCGCAAGGCGGCGGCGAAGGCGGGCGACGCGCAGGGCATGGCGCTCTGGGCGGGACAGGGCCACCGGATGGCCCGGGAGCTGCCCGCCGGGCAGCTGGTGGAGGTGCTGGCGGCCGAACTCGCCGCCGCGGGGACAGCGTTGTCAGCGTTCGTGACGGGAGGTACGGGCCGATGACGGCGCCGGTGTTCGTGGTCGACTCCCTCCCGCCGGGGGACCTGCCCGGAGGCGAGTACGTCCTGGACGGCCCCGAGGGACGGCACGCCGTCTCCGTGAAGCGGCTTCGGGCCGGCGAGGACGTCGTCCTCACCGACGGGCGCGGACGCTGGGCCGAGGGCGTGGTGAAGACCGCCGAGGGCAAGGACCGCCTGGTCGTCACGGACCTGGAGAGCGTCCGGGAGGAGCCCGAGGAGCGACCCCGCATCACCGTCGTCCAGGCCCTCCCCAAGGGCGACCGCGGAGAGCTGGCCGTCGAGACGATGACCGAGGTCGGCGTCGACGCGATCGTGCCCTGGGCGGCGTCCCGCTGCATCACGCAGTGGAAGGGCGACCGCGGCCTGAAGGCGCTCGGCAAGTGGCGGGCGACGGCCCGGGAGGCCGGCAAGCAGTCCCGCCGGGTCCGCTTCCCCGACGTCGCGGACGCGGCGACGAGCAAGCAGGTCGCCTCACTTCTTGCCGACGCCGACTTCGCCGCCGTACTCCACGAGAGCGGCGAGGAGCCACTGGCCGCCACCGAACTCCCCACCGCCGGGGACATCGTGCTGGTCGTCGGTCCCGAAGGAGGGGTGTCCCCCGAGGAGTTGGCGCTCTTCGCCCAGGCCGGTGCCAGGCCCTACCGTCTGGGGCGCAGCGTCCTGCGCACCTCCACCGCCGGTACCGCGGCGACGGCGGTGCTCCTGGCCCGCACCGGCCGCTGGTCCTGAGACCGGTCAGGCCGCCGACGCCAACGCGGGGAACAGCTCCCAGCCGTCCAGTTCCACCGGCCGCCCCTCGGCCCCGGGCAGCAGCCCGCGCCGTCCGGCCTCGTCCAGCAACTGCCGTACGACACCGGGTTCGCGCAGGTTGAGCAGGTTGCCGCGGCCGTCCGCCACGCAGCCCTCGCACCAGTAGCCGCCCTCGGAGGTGTACCGGCCCGAGTCCGGGCCGCCCGCGAGGAAGACGAACCGGATGCGGACCCCGTCGCGGTAGAGGGTCAGCGCGTCCCGCCAGACGCCGTCCCGGCCCCGTTTCTGCCGGTGGCTCCAGAGATACGTCGTCCGCTCGTCCACGACGAGCCTGCGCAGCCTGCGATCGTTGCCCACACGCCCACGGTAGTAAGGAGTGGCCGTATGCGCTCTACCGCGGGACGCCGCACCGGTGGCAGGCTGCCCTCCATGGGGGCATTGAGGCGGATTCGGCGTGTGGCTCCGGTGGTCGTCGGCTCGGTCGTCGCCGTCGGCGGTGTCGTCGCGTGCGACCCTGGCGGACTCAGTTCCGCGTCGGTGGCGTTCACGACCGACCAGACCGTGACCCGTGAACTGGAGCGGCAGAAGGCGGAGGTGCGGTGGCTCACCTGCACCGCCTCCTTCGGCGACGACGGTGGCGAGGGTGGCGAGGGTGGCGACAGCGGCGAGGGCGGCGACGGTGGCGGCGGGAAGACCGCCTCGGCCGGCGAGGACACCGTCGCCTCCGTCGACTGCGAGGGGGAGACCGACGACGGGAAGGACATCACCGTCGACGGCGAGGTGACCCGGGTCGTCAACGGCGCCTGCGTGCGCGGCGATCTGACCGCGAAAGTGGACGGCAAGGAGTGGTTCCGCGTCAAGGGGCTGGGCAACTGCGACGCCAAGAGCGCCCCGCCCGCGAACCGCCCCTCCCCGCACCAGCCGGGGCCCACGGTGACCGTCACCCGCACCATCTGGTGCCCGGACGACCCCCACTGCCGACCGGTCGAGGGCAAATAGCCCGGTGGCCCGGTGGCCGGTAAGTGATCCAAACCTCTGTCGGCGGGCCCCGCCCCTGCATAGGGTGAGGGGGTGACACAGCCCGCAGCGCCTGCCTACCTCCGCTTTCCGCACCCGCACGGCGAGTTGGTCGCCTTCACCGCCGAGGACGACGTGTGGCTCGCCCCGCTCGACGGCGGCCGGGCCTGGCGGGTCAGCTCCGACAACGTGCCCGTCAACCACCCCCGCGTCTCGCCCGACGGCACCACGGTCGCCTGGACCTCCACCCGCGACGGCGCACCCGAGGTGCACATCGCCTCCGCCGACGGCGGCCCCGCCAAGCGCCTCACGCACTGGGGCAGCCTGAAGACCCAGGTGCGCGGCTGGACCCCGGAAGGTCAGGTCCTCGCCCTCAGCACCTACGGGCAGGCCAGCCTGCGCCGCAGCTGGGCCCGTGCCGTCCCGCTCGACGGCGGACCGGCCACCACCCTGCCGTACGGGCCCGTCGGCGACGTCGCGTACGGCCCGCGCACCGTGCTGCTGTCCGCGCCGATGGGCCGCGAGGCCGCCTGGTGGAAGCGCTACCGGGGCGGCACGGCGGGCAAGCTGTGGATCGACGACACCGAAGGCGACGGCGAGTTCGTCCGGCTGCACAGCGACCTCGACGGCAACATCGAGTACCCCTTCTGGGTCGGCGACCGGATCGCGTTCCTCTCCGACCACGACGGCACCGGCGCGCTCTACTCCTCCCTCGCCGACGGCTCCGACCTGCGCCGCCACACCCCCCTCGACGGCTTCTACGCCCGGCACGCCGCCACCGACGGCACCCGCGTCGTCTACTCCAGCGCCGGTGAACTGTGGGTGCTGGACGACCTGGACGCGGCCGAACCGCGCCGGCTCGACATCCGGCTCGGCGGCTCGCGCGTCGACCTCCAGACGTACCCGGTGAACGCCGCCCGCTGGTTCGGCTCCGCGTCCCCCGACCACACCGCGCGCGGCAGCGCCGTCGCCGTACGCGGCGGCGTGCACTGGGTCACCCACCGCGCCGGACCGGCCCGCGCGCTGGCCGCGCAGTCCGGCGTACGCACCCGGCTGCCGCGCACCTTCCGCGCCGACGGCGAGGAGTGGGTGGTGTGGGTGACGGACGCCGAGGGCGACGACGCCCTGGAGTTCGCGCCCGCCACCGGACTCGCGCCCGGCGCCACCGCGCGGCGTCTCGCCGCCGGGCAGCTGGGCCGGGTGCTCGCCCTCGCCATGGCACCGGACGGCAGCCGCGCCGCCGTCGCCTCGCACGACGGGCGGGTCCTGCTCGTCGAGCGCGAGACCGGCGAGGTCCGCGAGGTCGACCGCAGCGACAACGGCGACGCGTCCGGGCTGGTCTTCTCGCCCGACTCCGCCTGGCTCGCCTGGTCCCACCCCGGCCCCGACCCGCTGCGCCAGCTCAAGCTCGCGGGCACCACCGACCTGTCGGTGAGCGAGGCGACCCCGCTGCGCTTCAAGGACTACTCGCCGACCTTCACCCTGGACGGCAAGCACCTCGCCTTCCTCTCCACCCGCTCCTTCGACCCGGTCTACGACGAGCACGTCTTCGACCTGGCCTTCGTCGAGGGCGCCCGCCCGTACCTGATCACGCTGGCCGCGACCACCCCGTCGCCCTTCGGCCCGCAGCGCCACGGCCGCCCCTTCGAGACCCCGGACCGGGACGAGACCCCCGACAGCGAGGGCACCCCGACCACCCGGATCGACATCGAGGGCCTCGCCGACCGCATCGTGCCGTTCCCCGTCGAGGCCGCCCGCTACTCCGGGCTGCGCGCCGCCAAGGACGGCGTCCTGTGGCTGCGCCACCCGGTCACCGGCGTGCTCGGCGCCTCCCGCGCCACCCCGGACGCCCCCGACCCGCACACCGAGCTGGAGCGCTACGACCTGGCCCAGCAGCGCGTCGAGCACCTCGCCGCCGACGCCGACCACTTCGAGGTCAGCGGCGACGGCAAGCGGGTGCTGCTGTGGACCGACGGACGCCTCAAGGTCGTGCCCAGCGACCGGCGGGCCTCCGGCGACGAGGACAGCGACACCAACATCACCGTCGACCTGAGCCGCGTGCGGCAGACCGTCGACCCGGCCGCCGAATGGCGGCAGATGTACGCCGAGACCGGCCGCATCATGCGGGACCACTTCTGGCGGCCCGACATGAGCGGCGTCGACTGGGACGGCGTACTCGACCGCTACCGGCCGGTCCTCGACCGCCTCGCCACCCACGACGACCTGGTCGACCTCCTGTGGGAGGTGCACGGCGAACTGGGCACCTCGCACGCCTACGTCACCCCGCGCGGCGGCGCCGGCGGCGGCGCCCGGCAGGGCCTGCTCGGCGCCGACCTCTCCCGGCACGAGGACGGCACCTGGCGCATCGACCGGGTCCTGCCCTCGGAGACCTCCGACCCCGACGCCCGCTCCCCGCTCGCCGCGCCCGGTGTCGCCGTGCGCGCAGGGGACGCGATCGTCGCGGTCGCAGGCCAGAGCGTCGACCCGGTCACCGGGCCCGGCCCGCTGCTGGTCGGCACGGCGGGCAAGCCCGTCGAGCTGACCATCTCCCCGTCCGGCGGCGGCGAGCCGCGGCACGCCGTCGTCGTCCCGCTCGCCGACGAGGAGCCCCTGCGCTACCACGCCTGGGTCGCCGACCGCCGCGCCTACGTCCACGAGAGCTCCGGCGGCCGGCTCGGCTACCTCCACGTCCCCGACATGCAGGCCCCCGGCTGGGCCCAGATCCACCGCGACCTGCGCGTCGAGGTGGCCCGGGAGGGCCTGGTCGTCGACGTCCGCGAGAACCGCGGCGGCCACACCTCCCAACTGGTCGTCGAGAAGCTCGCCCGGCGCATCGTCGGCTGGGACCTGCCGCGCGGCATGCGGCCGGCCAGCTATCCGCTGGACGCGCCCCGCGGCCCGGTCGTCGCCGTCGCCAACGAGTTCTCCGGCTCCGACGGCGACATCGTCAACGCCGCGATCAAGGCACTCGGCATCGGCCCGGTCGTCGGTGTCCGCACCTGGGGCGGCGTCATCGGCATCGACAGCCGCTACCGCCTGGTCGACGGCACGCTGATCACCCAGCCCAAGTACGCCTTCTGGCTGGAGGGTTACGGCTGGGGCGTGGAGAACCACGGCGTCGATCCGGACGTGGAGGTGCCGCAGCGTCCCCAGGACCACGCGGCGGGCCGGGACCCCCAGCTGGACGAGGCGATCAGGCTCGCGCTGGCGGCGCTGGAGGAGACCCCGGCGAAGACCCCGCCGAGCCTGCCGGCCTCGGACTGAGTGCCCGATCGATACGATGCCCCTGTACAAGATCACCAGCGTGAGGAGGCCCCATGACCGGGGAACCGCAGGACGACTGTCTGTTCTGCAAGATCGTCGCGGGGACGATCCCGGCGACCATCGTCCGTGAGACCGAGACGACCGTCGCCTTCCGGGACATCAACCCCCAGGCGCCCACCCACGTCCTGGTGATCCCCAAGGCCCACTACCGGGACGCCGCGGCCCTCGCCGCCGGCGCCCCGGAACTCGCCGCGGACGTCCTGCGCGAGACCCAGGCGATCGCGGACCAGGAGAAGCTCGACAGCTACCGCACGATCTTCAACACCGGCACCGGCGCGGGCCAGACCGTCTGGCACACGCACGCCCACGTGCTCGGCGGCCGCGGCCTCGAATGGCCCCCCGGATAACCCGGACGACCCGGATAACCCACGATGTCCGTACGTGAACTCGTCGTCCTCGGCACCGCCAGCCAGGTCCCCACCCGGCACCGCAACCACAACGGCTACCTGCTGCGCTGGGACGGCGAGGGCATCCTGTTCGACCCCGGCGAGGGCACGCAGCGCCAGATGCTGCGCGCCGGGGTCGCCGCCCACGACCTGAACCGGATCTGCGTCACGCACTTCCACGGCGACCACAGCCTCGGCCTCGCCGGCGTCATCCAGCGCATCAACCTCGACCAGGTGCCGCACGAGGTCACCGCCCACTACCCGCGCTCCGGCCGGCGCTTCTTCGACCGCCTGCGGTACGCCACCGCCTACCGCGAGACGGTCACCCTCACCGAGGCCCCGGTCGACTCCGACGGCGTCCTCGCGGTCACCCCCGCCTACACCCTCGACGCCCACCGGCTCTCCCACCCCGTCGAGTCCTACGGCTACCGCCTCACCGAGCCCGACGGCCGCCGCATGCTGCCCGAACGCCTGGCCGCGCACGGCATCAAGGGCCCCGACGTGGGCCGCGTCCAGCGCGAGGGCTCACTGAACGGCGTCCCGCTCGACGAGGTCAGCGAGGTCCGCCGGGGCCAGCGGTTCGCGTTCGTCATGGACACCCGGCTCTGTGAGGGCGTGCACGCGCTCGCCGAGGGCTGCGACCTGCTGGTCATCGAGTCCACGTTCCTCGACGAGGACGAGCGACTCGCCACCGACCACGGCCACCTCACCGCCGGCCAGGCGGCGCGGGTCGCCCGGGACGCGGGCGTACGGCACCTGGTCCTCACCCACTTCAGCCAGCGCTACTCGGACCCGGAGGAGTTCGAACGGCAGGCACGGGCGGCGGGCTACGACGGGGAGCTGACCGTCGCCCACGACCTCCTCAGAGTCCCGGTTCCGAAACGTCGGTAATGCGGCCGTACGATTCTCTGATGCCCCTACCCAAAGCTGAACTGCACCTGCACATCGAAGGCACCCTGGAGCCCGAGCTGGCCTTCGCGCTGGCCGCCCGCAACGGCGTGTCCCTGCCGTACGCGGACGAGGACGCCCTGCGCGAGGCGTACCGGTTCGAGGACCTCCAGTCCTTCCTGAACCTGTACTACGAGCTCATGGCCGTCCTGCGCACCGAGCGGGACTTCGAGGACCTCGCGGGCGCCTACCTCGCCCGCGCGGCCGCACAGGGCGTGCGGCACGCGGAGATCTTCTTCGACCCGCAGGCGCACCTCGCCCGGGGCGTGGAGATGGGCACGGTCGTGGAGGGCCTGTGGCGGGCGCTGAGCCGCAGCCGAGAGAACCACGGCGTCTCCACCCGCCTGATCATGTGCTTCCTGCGCGACGAGTCCGCCGAGTCGGCGCTGGCGACCCTCGACGCAGCGAAGCCCTACCTCGACCGGATCACCGGCGTCGGCCTGGACTCCGCCGAGGTCGGCCACCCGCCGGTCAAGTTCCGCGAGGTGTACGAGGCCGCCGCCGCCCTCGGGCTGCGCAGGGTCGCGCACGCGGGCGAGGAGGGGCCGCCGGAGTACGTCACCGAGGCCCTGGACATCCTGGGCGTCGAGCGGATCGACCACGGCCTGCGCTGCGTGGAGGACCCGGCGCTGGTCGAGCGGCTGGTGCGCGAGCGCGTCCCGCTGACCCTGTGCCCACTCTCCAACGTCCGGCTGCGCACGGTCGACACCCTCGCCGACCACCCGCTGCCCGCGATGCTCGACGCCGGGCTGCTGTGCACGGTCAACTCCGACGACCCGGCCTACTTCGGCGGCTACGCGGGCGACAACTTCGACGCCGTACGCGAGGCCCTGGGCCTCACCGAGGAGCGGCTGCGGGAGCTGGCCCGCAACTCCTTCCTCGCGTCCTTCCTGGAGGACGACGAGGAGCTTCGGGCGCGCTACCTCGCCGAGGTGGAGGCCTACCGCTTCGCGTAGCCGCGTTCAGCTCGGGTGGTGGCGGGCGCCAGCGCCAGTGGACCGAGCCGCTCGCGGGCGGAAGCACCGCTGGATTGCCGCCGACCCGTTGACGCCGCGCGTTCACCTATCTAACCTCCATTTCCATACGTGGATGACATCTGCATACGGAGACACCGCCGGACTCGCCCTCGTAGGAGCCGCCCTGTGAACCTCACCGTCGCCCACGTCCGCCTCACCCCGATCCTCGTCGCCGACCCGCCGCTGCTCAACACGCAGGGCGTCCACCAGCCGTACACCCCCCGCCTGATCGTCGAGGTGGAGACCGCCGACGGGATCACCGGCGTCGGCGAGACCTACGGCGACGCCAAGTACCTGGAACTGGCCCGGCCCTTCGCGGAGAAACTGGTCGGCCGTCAGGTCCGTGACCTCAACGGCCTGTTCGCCCTGGCCGACGAGGTCGCCGTCGACTCCTCCCGGGTCTCCGGGCAGGTGGACGTCGGCGGGCTGCGCGGCGTCCAGACCGCCGACAAGCTGCGCCTGTCGGTCGTCTCCGGCTTCGAGGTCGCCTGCCTCGACGCCCTCGGCAAGGCGCTCGGCCTGCCGGTGCACGCGCTGCTGGGCGGCAAGGTGCGCGACGCCGTCGAGTACAGCGCGTACCTCTTCTACAAGTGGGCCGACCATCCGGCGGGCGTGGCGTGCGAGAAGGACGACTGGGGTGCCGCCCTCGACCCGGCCGGCGTCGTCGCACAGGCCCGCGCCTTCACCGACCGCTACGGCTTCACCTCCTTCAAGCTCAAGGGCGGTGTCTTCCCGCCCGAGGAGGAGATCGCCGCGATCAAGGCCCTCGCCGAGGCGTTCCCCGGCCACCCCCTGCGCCTGGATCCCAACGGGGCCTGGTCCGTCGAGACCTCGCTCAAGGTCGCCGCGGAACTGGGGAACGTCCTGGAGTACCTGGAGGACCCCGCGCTCGGCACCCCGGCCATGGCCGAGGTCGCCGCGAAGACCGGCGTGCCGCTCGCGACCAACATGTGCGTGACCACGTTCGCCGAGATCCAGGAGGCGTTCACCAAGGGCGCCGTGCAGGTCGTGCTCTCCGACCACCACTACTGGGGCGGGCTGCGCAACACCCGGCAACTCGCCGCCGTATGCCGCACCTTCGGTGTCGGCATCTCCATGCACTCCAACACCCACCTGGGCATCAGCCTCGCCGCCATGACCCACGTGGCGGCCACTGTCCCCGACCTCCACCACGCCTGCGACTCCCACTACCCCTGGCAGTCCGAGGACGTGCTCACCGAACGGCTCACCTTCGACGGCGGCAAGGTCACCGTCTCCGACGCGCCCGGCCTCGGTGTCGAACTCGACCACGAACGGCTGGAGTTCCTCCACCGGCGCTGGCTCGACGATGACGGCACGCTGCGCGACCGCGACGACGCGGCCGCGATGCGGGTCGCCGACCCCGAGTGGGTCACCCCGTCCGTGCCGCGTTGGTGACTGACGGTGCGCTGAGCGTACGGCTGGGGCGCGGCGGCGGACGCGACGACCGGGTCCGTACCCGGTGCCACCACCTGACACCACCGGCGCGAACGCCACCGTCCTGTCGGTGGCGTGGTGCACACTGGCGGGGTCCGCACCATGCCAGGGAGCGCACCGTGACAGCGTCCACCGCGTCCGGCGTGCCCGCCATGCCCGTCATGCCGGCCGCCGAGAGAACACACCGCCATGCCTCGGACGAGGGATCGCACCACCGCCCCCAGGTCGATCCCCTCGCCGTCCTGCGCACGCCGCAGGACCCGCCCTGGGACGTGTATCTGACCGGCACCGTCTTCCTCGACGTCGTCTTCACCGGGCTCGATTCCGCACCGGTGCGCGGGACCGAGTCCTGGGCGCGCGGGATGGGGTCGAGCCCGGGCGGCGTGGCGAACATGGCGACCGCGCTGGCCCGCCTCGGCCTGCGCACCTCGCTGGCCGCGGCCTTCGGCGACGACCACTACGGCGACTACTGCTGGGACGCCCTCGCACAGGGCGAGGGCATCGACCTGACCCCCTCGCGCACCGTGCCCGGCTGGCACTCGCCGGTGACGGTCTCGATGGCGTACGAGGGGGAGCGCACGATGGTCTCCCACGGCCACGAGCCGCCGCCCGAGGAACCGTCCCCCGACTGCCCGCCCCGCGCGCGTGCCGCCGTCGCCTCCCTCACGCCCGGCGTCCGCGCCCCCTGGATCGCCCAGGCCGCCGCGCGCGGCACCCGCGTCTTCGCCGACGTCGGCTGGGACGACACCGGCGCCTGGGACCTGGCCGAGCTGCCCGACCTCGCGCACTGCGAGGCCTTCCTGCCGAACGCGGAGGAGGCCATGCGCTACACCGGCGCCACCTGCCCGCGCGCCGCCGCGCACGCCCTGACCGAGCATGTGCCGCTCGCCGTGGTCACCCTCGGCGCGGACGGCGCGTACGCGGTGGACCGGCGTACGGGGGAGAGCGCCGAGGTTCCGGCCATCGAGGTCGAGGCCCTGGACCCGACCGGCGCCGGGGACGTCTTCGTCGCCGGGTTCGTCACCGGCACCCTGGCCGGCTGGCCGCTGGCCGACCGCCTGGCCTTCGCCGGTCTGACCGCCGCCCTCTCCGTCCAGGAGTTCGGCGGCTCCCTGTCGGCGCCCGGCTGGTGCGAGATCGCCACCTGGTGGCGCAAGGTCCAGTCGGTCGAGAGCCAGGACCCGACGGCCCTGCGCCGTTACGCGTTCCTCGCGGACCTGGTCCCGGCCGACCTGGTGGCACCGTGGCCCCTGCGCCGCGCCGTCCCGACCATCGGCTTCCGCCCCCCGACCTGACCGGCCCCGCCCCCCGGAAGCCTCAGAACCCGAGCCGCCGCAGCTGCTTCGGGTCGCGCTGCCAGTCCTTGGCGACCTTCACGTGCAGGTCCAGGCTGTGTCGATGTGCGGCTGCCGCCGCGTGGCCGGCGTGCGGAGGCCGGCTGCGAGGGGCGGCGGGCGGCCCTGCGGGGCGGCCTCAGAACCCGAGCCGCCGCAGCTGCTTCGGGTCGCGCTGCCAGTCCTTGGCGACCTTCACGTGCAGGTCCAGGCTGTGTCGATGTGCGGCTGCCGCCGCGTGGCCGGCGTGCCGGGCCGGTCCCGGGCGTCGGACCGGAACGCCCCCGGGCGGTCTCAGAACCCGAGCCGCCGCAGCTGCTTCGGGTCGCGCTGCCAGTCCTTGGCGACCTTCACGTGCAGGTCCAGGAAGACCGGGGTCCCGAGCAGGGCCTCGATCTGTTTGCGGGACTTGATGCCGACGTCCTTCAGGCGCTTGCCCTTGGGGCCGATGATGATGCCCTTCTGGCTGGGGCGCTCGATGAAGACGTTGGCGTGGATGTCCAGGAGAGGCTTGTCGGCGGGGCGGTCCTCGCGCGGGAGCATCTCCTCGACGACCACCGCGATGGAGTGCGGCAGCTCGTCCCGTACGCCCTCCAGCGCGGCCTCCCGGATCAGCTCGGCGACCATGACCTGCTCGGGCTCGTCGGTCAGGTCGCCCTCGGGGTAGAGCGCGGGGCCCTCGGGCAGCAGCGGGGTCAGCAGGTCCGCGAGCAGGTCGACCTGCTGGTTCGCGGTGGCCGACACCGGGACGATCTCCGCCCAGGTGATCCCCAGCTCCTGGCCGAGCTGATCGATCGCGATCAGCTGCTCGGCCAGGGTCTTGGAGTCCACCAGGTCGGTCTTCGTGACGATCGCGACCTTCGGGGTCTTCTTGATCCCGGCCAGTTCCTTGGCGATGAAGCGGTCGCCGGGGCCCAGCTTCTCGTTGGCCGGCAGGCAGAAACCGATGACGTCCACCTCGGCCCACGTCGTGCGCACGACGTCGTTGAGCCGCTCGCCCAGCAGCGTGCGCGGCTTGTGCAGCCCCGGGGTGTCCACCAGGATCAGCTGCGCCTCCGGGCGGTGCACGATGCCCCGCACGGTGTGCCGGGTCGTCTGCGGACGGTTCGAGGTGATCGCCACCTTCTGCCCGACCAGAGCGTTCGTGAGGGTGGACTTGCCCGCGTTGGGGCGGCCCACGAAGCAGGCGAAACCGGCCCTGTGGACAGCCTCGGCCGACTCTTCGGATGACTGGGTACGAACGCTCATGGCGCCCATTGTCCCTGATCGCCGGAGCCCCGCCGTACCACGGTCGCCCACCGGGCCCGCGACGGTCGGGTCAGCCCGCGCGCACCGTGTCGCGCACCGTGCCGTCCGGCCCGGCGACGAGAACCGGCGTCTCGGGACCCCCCAGGTCCCGTACCGCCGCCCGGTCCTCCTCCGACGCCGACTCCGCCTCCGTCACCACGGCCGCCGCCTCCAGCGACTTCGCGCCGGACGCCACCGCCATCGCCACCGCCGTCCGCACCGCGCTGAGCTGCAGGGAGTCGAGCGCGACCGTGCCGGCGACGTAGGTGCGGCCGGTCTCGTCGCGTACGGCCGCCCCCTCGGGCACACCGTTGCGGGCCCGCGCGGAACGGGCCAGGGTGACGATCTTGCGGTCCTCGGGGTCGAGGTCGGGGGTCTCGGTCATGAGGTGAGCATACGTAGCCGCCCCGGCCGCAGACATGGCCGCCCCGGCCGCAGACGCAGCCGCCCCGGCCGCCGACCCGGTCACCCCGCCACCGGGTACATCGCCCCGCGCCGCCCCTCCGGCGAGGCCAGCCACTCCAGCTTCGCCGCGCTGTTCGCCTCGTCCAGCGGCGTGTGCAGCACGATCGTCAGATCGGGCCGCGCGGGCACCTTCAACGCCGTCGACTCCAGGCTGAGCAGCCCGACCAGCGGATGGTCCAGCTCCTTGCGGATCTGCCCGGCGTCCTCGATGTCCCGCTCCTCCCACAGCGCGGCGAACTCGGCACTGGCCGCCTTCAGGTCCGCCAGCACCTGCTGGAATCCCTCGTCGTCCGGATTGGCCGCGCAGGTGGCGCGGAACTGGGCGACGACCGTGCGCGCGTTCTGCTCCCAGCTGCGGGCACGGGCCCGGTACAGCGGGTCGGTGAAGAAGTCGACGATGCAGTTCCACGTCGTCCCGGGCCGCATGCCGAGCACCATCGACGCCGAGTCGTTGTACATCACGCAGTTGTAGTACCGGTCCATGATGTGCGCCGGATACGGCATCCACGTGTCGATCAGCCGCCGCAGCCCCTCGCACATGTCCCGCTTCGCCGGCTCCACCTCGGCCGCGGGCGGGTTCAGCCCGGCCAGCACGTACAGATGGCGGCGTTCGGCGTTGCTGAGCCGCAGCACCCGGGCCACGGCGTCCAGGACCTGCGGGGAGACGGAGATGTCGCGGCCCTGCTCCAGCCACTGGTACCAGGAGGCGCCGACCCCGGCGAGTACGGCCACCTCCTCGCGGCGCAGTCCCGGCGTCCGGCGCCGTGCCCCGCCGTCCGGCAGGCCGACCTCGGCCGGGGAGACCCGGGCCCGCCGGCTCATCAGGAACTCCCGCAGCTCACTGCGGCGACGGTCCCTGCCCGCCGACGCCACCTCGGCCCTCACGATCACGTCCGGCACGTATGCACTCCCCCGTAGCCATGCTGGCGGTGGCTGGTGGTGCCACCACCAGGACAACTTGCCGCTCCCCAGGCCTATTCCGGGGCCGTCAGGCTCCTCCCCATGGCGATCGACACCCCCTCAACCACCCCGACCACCCCAAAGACATCAACCACCCCACCGTCCGCCGAGCAGGCGGCTCCCCGCCTCTCACCCCGCGACCGGCTGGTCCTGTTCGTGCTCTGCGCGGCCCAGTTCATGGTCGCGCTCGACTTCTCCGTCCTGAACGTCGCCCTGCCCGTCCTCGGCGCGGACCTCGGCATGAGCACCTCCGCCCTCCAGTGGGCGGTCACCGCCTTCGCACTGCCGTCCGGCGGGTTCCTGCTGCTCTTCGGCCGCATGGGCGACCTGTACGGCCGCCGCCGGCTGTTCCTCACCGGCCTCGCGGTCTTCGGCGCCGCCTCGCTGCTGGCCACCTTCGCCTGGGACCCGGCCTCCTTCCTCACCGGACGCGCCCTCCAGGGCCTCGGCGCGGCGGCCATCGTCCCGACCGGCATGTCCCTGCTGACGACGACCTTCCCGGAGGGCCCGGCCCGCGACCGCGCCCTCGGCATCTCCGGCACCCTGCTCTCGCTCGGCTTCACGGTGGGCATGGTGGCCGGCGGGGTGCTGACCGACCTGCTGAGCTGGCGGTCCACCATGGGCCTGCTGGCGCTGTTCGCCCTGATCGTGCTGCCCCTCGCCCCGCGTCTGCTGCCCGAGTCCCGCACCCCCGAACGCCCCCGCCTGGACGTCCCCGGCGCGGTCACCGTCACCGGCGGTCTGCTGTCCCTGATCTACGCCCTGTCGACGGCCGCCGAGCACGGCTTCGGCCGCACCGACGTCCTCGTCACCCTCGTCGCGGGCCTGCTGCTCCTGGCCGCCTTCGTCCTCGTCGAGTCCCGTACCGAGGCCCCGCTCGTCTCGCTGCCGATGCTGCGGCGCCGCACGGTGGCGTGGGGCAACCTGGGCGGGCTGGTCACCTTCTCGATGATGTCGACGGTGGTCTTCGTCCTCACCCTGTACCTCCAGGAGGTTCTGCACCTCTCCGCCTTCGAGACCGGCCTGGTCTTCGGCGTGCAGGGCGTGCTGTCGGTGGTGGCCGGTTCCTACGCCCCCCGCGTCATCGGACGCTTCGGCGCCCGCCGCACCCTGGCCGGCTCGCTCGCCGGGCAGGGCGTGATCGGCCTGTCCCTGCTGGCGCTGGGGGAGGGCGGCTGGTCGGTCGTGCTCGCCACGGCCGCCGTCTCGCTGGCCAGCATGTGCCACCTGGGCGCGATCATCTCCTACGGCCTGACCGTCACCTCCGGCGTCCCCGACGAGGAGCAGGGCCTGGCGACCGGCCTGGTCACCTCCACCCAGCAGGTCGGCATCACCGTCGGCATCCCGCTGCTGGGCGTCCTGGCCACCACGTCCACGGATCTGACGTCCGGCGTCCACACGGTGCTCGTCCTGGACGCGGTGATCGTGCTGGCGGCGGCCGTGCTGGTCGCGTTCGGGCTGCGGGTCGGGCGCTCAGGGACGGTCGAGGCGGAGCCTGTCCGCGCGCGGTAGGCCGGCGACCACCAGGTCGTACGAGTCCTCGACCAGCTCCCGGACGACACGGTCCGGGAGCCCGCCGTCCACCGTGACCGTGTTCCAGTGCCGTTTGCTCATGTGCCAGCCCGGGACGATCAGGCCCGGGTGGTCGGCGCGCAGCCGGATCGCGTCGTCCGGGTCGCACTTCAGGTTGACGGTGAGGGGGCGCCCGTCCAGGAAGGACAGCGCGAACATCTTGCCCAGCACCTTGAAGACCGAGATCTCGGGGCTGAAGGGGAAGTCCTCCACCGAGGCGTTGAAGGACAGACAGAAGTCGCGCAGTTCCCCGGGGGTCATTCCGACACGGCCTCCTCGGCGCGCTTCACCGCGCCCACCGGCTCCACCAGCACCGTCACGATCTTGTTCCGGCGGCCCGCCGCGGCCTCCGCCGTCAGCCGCAGCTCGCGGCCGTCGGGCAGCTCCACGATCGACGAGGCACCGGCGATCGGCACCCGGCCGAGCGCCTTCGCCAGCAGACCGCCCACCGTCTCCACGTCCTCGTCGTCGAACTCCTCCAGGCCGTACAGCTCGCCCAGGTCGCCGATGTCGAGGCGGGCGGTGACCCGGAAGCGGTCCTCGCCCAGCTCCTCGACGGGCGGGAGCTCCCGGTCGTACTCGTCGGTGATCTCGCCGACGATCTCCTCCAGGATGTCCTCGATGGTGACGATGCCCGCCGTGCCGCCGTACTCGTCGATGACGACGGCGACGTGGTTGCGCTCCTTCTGCATCTCGCGCAGCAGGTCACCGGCGTTCTTGGTGTCGGGCACGAAGAACGCGGGCCGCATGGCCGTCGAGACCAGGTCGCTCTCCGCGTCCCGGCTGATGTGCGTCCTGCGGACCAGGTCCTTCAGGTAGACGATGCCGACGATGTCGTCCTCGCTGTCACCGGTCACCGGTATCCGCGAGAAACCGGAGCGCAGGGCGAGGGTGAGGGCCTGCCGGATGGTCTTGTAGCGCTCGATGACGACGAGGTCGGTCCGCGGGACCATGACCTCCCGCACCAGCGTGTCGCCCAGCTCGAACACCGAGTGCACCATGCGGCGCTCCTCGGCCTCGATCAGCGACTCCTTCTCGGCGTAGTCGACCAGCGCGCGCAGCTCCGCCTCGGAGGCGAAGGGGCCGCGGCGGAAGCCCTTGCCGGGGGTGAGGGCGTTGCCGATGAGGATGAGCAGCGACGGGATCGGGCCCATGATCCGGGCCAGCGGCACCAGGACGTACGCCGCCGCGGTCGCCGTGTTCAGCGGGTGCTGGCGTCCGATGGTGCGCGGGGAGACCCCGACGGCGACGTACGAGACGAGCACCATGACCGCGATGGCGATCACCAGCGCCTCGCCGGTGCCGTCGAACTGCTGCAGACAGGCATACGTGACCAGCGCGGCGGCGGCCATCTCGCAGGCGACGCGGACCAGCAGCGCCACGTTCAGATAGCGCGTCGGGTCGGCGGCGACCTTGGCGAGCTTCTCGCCGCCGCGCCGCCCGGACCGTACGGCCTCCTCGGCGCGGAAGCTGGAGACCCTCGCGAGCCCCGCCTCCGCGCACGCGGCGAGCCAGGCGATCACGACCAGGGCGACCGCGCCGGCGATCAGCGGGAGGCTCATGAGACGGTCGGAGCCGGGGACGGGCCGGTCAGGCCCTTCTCCGCACGCCAGCCGTCCACGATGGCGGCCTGCAGACCGAACATCTCGGCCTTCTCGTCCGGCTCCTCGTGGTCGTACCCGAGCAGGTGCAGCACCCCGTGGACGGTGAGCAACTGGAGCTCCTCGTCCATGGAGTGCTGCGTGGGTGCCTCGGTGCCCTGCCTGGTGGCGACCTCCGGGCAGAGCACGATGTCGCCGAGCAGCCCCTGCGGCGGCTCGTCCTCGTCCTTGGCCGGCGGACGCAGCTCGTCCATCGGGAAGGACATGACATCCGTCGGACCCGGCAGGTCCATCCACTGGATGTGGAGCTGCTCCATGGCGTCGGTGTCCACGACGATCACCGAGAGCTCGGAGAGCGGGTGGATGCGCATCCGCGCGAGCGCGTAGCGGGCGATGTCGAGGATCGCCTGCTCGTCGACCTCGGTTCCGGACTCGTTGTTGACGTCGATCGACATGGTCGTGCTGGTCTACTTCCCCTTGGCCTTGGCACCGTGCTTGGGTGCGCGACCGCCGTTGTGGCCGCCGTTCTCGGTGCCGTTCCTGCTGTCGTACTGCTCGTACGCGTCGACGATACGGCCCACCAGCTTGTGCCGGACGACGTCCTGGGACGTCAGCCGGGAGAAGTGGACGTCCTCGACGCCCTCCAGGATGTCCTGCACCTGACGCAGACCGGACTTCGTGCCGCCGGGCAGGTCGACCTGCGTCACGTCACCCGTGATCACGATCTTCGACTCGAAGCCGAGGCGGGTGAGGAACATCTTCATCTGCTCGGGGCTGGTGTTCTGCGCCTCGTCGAGAATGATGAAGGCGTCATTGAGCGTCCTTCCGCGCATGTACGCCAGGGGCGCGACCTCGATCGTCCCCGCCGCCATCAGCCGCGGGATCGAGTCCGGGTCGAGCATGTCGTGCAGCGCGTCGTACAGCGGGCGCAGGTAGGGGTCGATCTTCTCGTAGAGCGTGCCCGGCAGGAAGCCGAGCCGCTCGCCGGCCTCGACCGCCGGGCGGGTCAGGATGATGCGGTTGACCTGCTTGGACTGCAGGGCCTGCACCGCCTTGGCCATCGCCAGGTAGGTCTTGCCGGTGCCCGCGGGGCCGATACCGAAGACGATGGTGTGCTTGTCGATCGCGTCGACGTACCGCTTCTGGTTCAGCGTCTTGGGGCGGATCGTGCGGCCGCGAGAGGACAGGATGTTCTGCGTGAGCACCTCGGCCGGGGTCTCCTGGCCGTCGCTCTCCCCGTTCTCGCTCGCCTTGAGCATGGCGATCGAGCGTTCCACTGCGTCCTCCGTCATCGGCTGCCCCGTGCGGAGCACCAGCATCATCTCGTCGAACACGCGCTGGATGAGGTCGACGTCATGGGTGTCGCCGACCGCGCTGATCTCGTTTCCCCGGACGTGGATGTCGGCCGCCGGGAAGGCCTTCTCGATCACGCGCAGGAGGGAGTCGCCGGATCCCAGCACGGTCACCATGGGGTGCTGGGCGGGGACGGTGAACTGTGCTCTCGCCTGCCCCTGCGCGGGGGTGTGAGCTGTGGGTGTCTGAGTCATGGGCCGGCGCTCGAGGCCTGCAAGTCCTCCTCTGCGGCGTGCGCCGCGTGACTGGCGTGTCTGATGTCTCCAGCGTACGACTCCCCACCGACAGCGCCGAGGCCTTTTATCCGACCGGTGCCCGGCGTACCGCCCGCGTTCACCCCACGCCCCGGATGCGGCCCGTCGCCACTGCCGTCGAACACCGTCCCCACCCCGTCTGATCACCCTGCGTGACCAGACGTCACCCGTGCCGGTCACGCTGAGCCCGCAGCACCTCCCGGAACCAGCCGTACGACGCCTTGGGCGTGCGCCGCTGGGTGTCGAAGTCGACGTGCACCAGCCCGAACCGGCGCGCGTACCCCTCGGCCCACTCGAAGTTGTCCAGCAGCGACCACACGAAGTAGCCGCGCACGTCCACGCCCGCCTCCAGCGCACGGTGCAGGGCGCGGACGTGCCCGTCGAGGTAGGTGATGCGGTCCTGGTCGTCGAGCCCCTCGTAGGAGCAGCCGTTCTCCGTGATGACGACGGGCGGGAGCCGGTCGCCGTAGCGGTCGCGGAAGCCGGTGAGCAGCTCGGTGAGCCCCTCGGGGACGACGGGCCAGCCGAAGTCGGTCAGCGGCCGGCCCTCGATCCCGCGCACCGAGAAGGGCAGTTCCGCGGGGAGCGCCAGCCCCCCGAACTCGATCTCCGCACCCTGCGGGGCACCCACCCTCGTCGGCGCGTAGTAGTTCACGCCGTACCAGTCCAGCGGCTCGGCGATGATCTCCAGGTCCGCCCGCACGTCCCCCGGCATCAGCTCCCCGATGCCGTCCGGGTAGCGCCCGGTCAGGACGGGGTCGGCGAACAGCCGGTTCAAGAGGACGTCGTAGAACTCGGCCGCCTCCCGGTCGGCCGGGTCGTCCGATGCCGGCCAGGTCGGACCGTGCGAGTTGGCGATCCCGATGTCGGCGGCGCCACACGCGCGCAGGGCCCGTACCGCCAGGCCGTGCGCGAGCAGCTGGTGGTGGGCCGGCGGCAGCGCGTCGAACAGCAGCTTCCGGCCGGGGGCGTGCGCGCCGAGGGCGTGGCCCAGCAGGGTGTGCTCGGCTGGCTCGTTGAGGGTGATCCACTTGCCGACGCGGTCGCCGAGCCGGTCCGCGACCACCGACACGTACTCCGCGAAACGCGACGCCGTGTCCCGTTCCAGCCAGTCCAGGCCCGCCGGCAGGTCCCAGTGGAAGAGCGTCGGCACCGGCCGGACGCCCGCCGCGCACAGCTCGTCGACCAGCCGGTCGTAGAAGCCGAGGCCGCCGGGGGAGTCCACCCGCGGCCAGGAGACCGAGAAGCGGTACGCGTCCACGCCCAGGTCCGCCAGCAGCGCCACGTCCTCGCGGTAGCGGTGGTAGTGGTCGCAGGCCACCGCCGCCGTCGAGCCGTCCTTCACCCGCCCCGGCTCGGACGTGAAGACGTCCCACACGGACGGTCCCCGCAGCTCGGCCGCGCCCTCGATCTGGTGCGCCGAGGTCGACACGCCCCACAGGAAGCCGTCCGGGAACCGGGGTACCGGGTTCGTCGCCATGCGCGCCTCAGTCGCCATGCGCGGATCATCCGTACCGCCGGTAAGGGAAGTCAACGCCCGTGCACGCCAAGGGCGTTACGCACCCTCCTTCAGTACCCGCGAGATCAGCCTCCGCTGCTCGTCCGTCAGCCGGGGATCGGCGGCGTACACCGTCTTCCCGTCCACGGTGATCTGGTAGCTGAACCCGTCCGGCACCCCGACGGGCGGCGTGCCCCGGCCGTCGGCGGCCGCCCGCTCGGCCAGGGCGTGCCAATCGGCCGCGTCGGGGCGTCCCGCGGTGTCGACCTCCGCGTGGCGTTCGATGCCCGCGAAGCCTCCTGTGCGCCTCACCTGAATCCGCATGGGTCCGTGTCTAGTACGGAACTAGAGCGTGCGCACCCCGACCTGCTCCCAGGCCTTGCGCACCGCCTCCAGCTCCTCGGCGTCGCCGTAGCGCTCCCGGGCGGCCTTCACCGTCAGCGTCGCGAAGTCCGCGAACAGCGCGTCCTGCGCCAGCTCGCCGCCGGTCAGCACGTCGTACCAGACCAGTCCCGCCCGCTCCCAGGCGTGCCCGCCGAGCGCCGTGGCGACCAGGTAGAAGGCGTGGTTGGGGATGCCGGAGTTGATGTGGACGCCGCCGTTGTCGCGGCCGGTGCGCACGAAGTCGTCCATCGTCGCGGGCTGCGGGTCCTTGCCGAGGACGTCGTCGTCGTACGCCGTGCCCGGCGCCTTCATGGAGCGCAGCGCCACTCCCGTCACGCGCGGGGCGAGCAGCCCGGCGCCGATCAGCCAATCGGCCTCGGCGGCGGTCTGGCCGAGCGAGTACTGCTTGATGAGGGCGCCGAGGACGTCGGAGACCGACTCGTTGAGGGCGCCCGGCTGGCCGTAGTAGGTCAGGTTGGCGGTGTGCTGGGTGACGCCGTGGGTCAGCTCGTGGCCGATCACGTCGAGGGGGATGGTGAAGTCGAGGAAGATCTCCCCGTCCCCGTCGCCGAAGACCATCTGCTCGCCGTTCCAGAAGGCGTTGTTGTACTCGCGGTCGTAGTGCACGGTGGCGTCCAGCGGCAGCCCGCCGCCGTCGATGGAGTTGCGCCCGTACACCTTGAGGAAGTGCTCGAAAGTCGCTCCCAGGGCCGCGTAGGCGCGGTTCACGGTGGCGTCCTTGCCGGGCTCCTCGCCCTCCCCGCGCACCTTCTTGCCCGGCAGGTCGGTGCCGTGCCGGGCGTCGAAGATCGTGCGCTGCGGCTTCCCGGTCTCGGCGTCGGCGCGCGGGGCGACGGTGGGGGCGCCGATCACCGTGGTCAGCTGGCGGTGGGTGCGCTCGAAGGCGTCGCGCTGGAGGGTCCGGCGGGCGGGACCGGCGAGCACGGGGTCCTCGTGCTGGGCGAGCTTGTCGAGGACGTGGGGCGGCACGATGGTGCAGAAGACGGGCTCGAAGCCCCCGTATGTCGTCATGTCCGGCACCCTTGCACTGCGTGATGTGACTGTCACCATTCGCCACCACGATTGGTGAAAAGCGACGCCAAGACGGCCCCGTGGCGGGTCGCGAGTGGTATACGGCACTTTTTGTCCCGGTTCCCTCCGTGGTCCCGCATACTGATACGGACCCACGCGCGCGGCGTGACTCGGCTAAGGTGCTGGGCATCATGCGTTTCGGGCTGCTTCTCCTTAGCTGCCGCGGCGAGGGCCTGTAGAGGCCGACTCCCTCCCCGCGGAGCTTGGTGGTGCCGTCGGCCGTCCTTCCGGAACACGCGGACGTCGCGGACGTCGCGCACACCGCGGACATCACGAGGAGCCCACGCCATCATGGCCAACCGCCAGCAGCCCACTTCCATGCCGACCGCCAAGTACCGCGGGTACGAGCAGGTCGACATCCCCGACCGCACCTGGCCGGACCGGCGCGTCACCACCGCCCCCCGCTGGCTCTCCACCGACCTGCGCGACGGCAACCAGGCGCTGATCGACCCCATGTCGCCCGCCCGCAAGCGCGCGATGTTCGACCTGCTGGTCAAGATGGGCTACAAGGAGATCGAGGTCGGCTTCCCGGCCTCCGGCCAGACCGACTTCGACTTCGTACGGTCGATCATCGAGGACCCGGACGCCATCCCGGACGACGTGACGATCTCCGTACTGACCCAGGCCCGCGAGGACCTGATCGAGCGCACGGTGGAGTCCCTGAAGGGCGCCAGGCGGGCCACCGTCCACCTGTACAACGCCACCGCCCCCGTCTTCCGCCGCGTCGTCTTCCGCGGCTCCAGGGACGACATCAAGCAGATCGCCGTCGACGGCACCCGCCTGGTCATGGAGTACGCGGAGAAGCTGCTGGACCCCGAGACGGAGTTCGGCTACCAGTACAGCCCCGAGATCTTCACCGACACCGAGCTGGACTTCGCGCTGGAGGTCTGCGAGGCGGTGATGGACACCTACCAGCCGGGACCCGGCCGCGAGATCATCCTCAACCTGCCCGCCACCGTGGAGCGTTCCACCCCCTCCACCCACGCGGACCGCTTCGAGTGGATGGGCCGCAAGCTCTCCCGCCGCGAGTACGTCTGCCTGTCCGTCCACCCGCACAACGACCGCGGTACGGCGGTGGCGGCGGCCGAACTGGCGGTCATGGCCGGCGCGGACCGCGTCGAGGGCTGCCTGTTCGGGCAGGGCGAGCGCACCGGCAACGTCGACCTGGTCACCCTGGGCATGAACCTGTTCTCCCAGGGCGTCGACCCGCAGATCGACTTCTCCGACATCGACGAGATCCGTCGCACGTGGGAGTACTGCAACCAGATGGACGTCCACCCGCGCCACCCGTACGTGGGCGACCTGGTCTACACGTCCTTCTCCGGCTCCCACCAGGACGCCATCAAGAAGGGCTTCGACGCCATGGAGGCCGACGCGACCGCCAAGGGCGTGTCCGTCGACGACATCGAGTGGGCCGTCCCCTACCTGCCGATCGACCCCAAGGACGTCGGCCGCTCCTACGAGGCGGTCATCCGCGTCAACTCGCAGTCCGGCAAGGGCGGCATCGCCTACGTCCTGAAGAACGACCACAAGCTGGACCTGCCGCGCCGGATGCAGATCGAGTTCTCCAAGCTGATCCAGGCCAAGACGGACGCCGAGGGCGGCGAGATCACGCCCACCGCCATCTGGGACGTCTTCCAGGACGAGTACCTGCCCAACCCGGACAACCCCTGGGGCCGCATCCAGGTCGCCAACGGCCAGACCACGACCGACCGCGACGGCATCGACACCCTCACCGTCGACGCCACGGTCGACGGCGCGGAGACCACCCTGGTCGGCACCGGCAACGGCCCGATCTCGGCGTTCTTCCACGCGCTGCAGGGCGTCGGCATCGACGTACGGCTGCTCGACTACCAGGAGCACACGATGAGCGAGGGCGCCTCCGCGCTGGCCGCCTCCTACATCGAGTGCGCCATCGGCGACAAGGTGCTGTGGGGCATCGGAATCGACGCGAACACCACGCGCGCCTCGCTGAAGGCGGTCGTCTCCGCCGTCAACCGCGCAACTCGCTGACCAGCCGAATCGGCGGTTTGAGGCCCCGCTCGCCGGAAGACGGCGGGCGGGGCCCCGTCGTATACCGGCCATCTCCGTGTGCAGGTCACGGAAAGGTCTCGTCCTGGGTACTGACTCCACGTCGGTGATGTGGCTAACATCACGCCAGCGCGACGATGCTGTCGCGCGGTTACGGAGGTGCGACGTGCTGCCTGGACGGGGACGAAACGGCCGAGCTGCCCGGCTGCCGCGCATCCTGGGCACACGCACCGCGTGGACACCCGTCGGCGACGGCGAGTTCTTCTGCCCCGGCTGCGGAGGCGACCGCAACTACCAGCGGCTCACCGGCCGCCGCCGCTTCACCATGCTCGGCGTGCCCGTGCTGCCGCGCGGAGAGTCCGCGCCGACCGTCGAGTGCGCGGCCTGCCGCCGCCACTACGGCACCGACGTCCTCGACCACCCGACCACCACCCGCTTCTCCGCGATGCTCCGCGACGCCGTCCACACCGTCGCCCTCGCCGTCCTGGCCGCGGGCGGCACCTGCTCCCGTACGTCGCTGGAGACGGCGGCCGTCGCGGTGCGCGCGGCCGGCTTCGAGGACTGCACCGAGGACCAGCTGAACGCGCTGGTCGAAGCGCTGGAGGCGGATACCGGCCGGGTCCACGGGGAGCCCTGTGTACCCGGCCTGGCCATAGAGCTGCACGAGGCGCTGGACCCGCTGGCCCCGCACCTCGCCGCCGTCGGCCGCGAGTCGATCCTCCTCCAGGGTGCCCGCATCGCTCTGGCGGACGGCCCCTACACCCCCGCCGAACGCGACGCCCTGGCGACGGTCGGCGCGGCCCTGACCATCTGCTCCGACGACGTGACCCGCCTCCTGGAATCGGCGGGCACGCCCTCCTAGCCGCCCTGGCCCTCGCCCCCCTGGCCCTGGCCGCCCTGGCCCCGGCCCCCCGGCAGATCCAGGCGCAGGATCTGGCGGTCCATCCCCGGGCCGAAGTAGTCCCGGCGCAGGCCCGCGTCGGGTTCCTCCGGGTGGAAGCCCAGGGAGCGGTAGAGCAGGATGGCGGCGAGGTTGGCCGGTTCCACGGTGAGGCGGACCACCCCTATGCCGTCCCGGCGCAGCCGGGTCAGGACCTCCGTCATCAGCTCCCGGCCCAGCCCGTGCCGGCGCCGGTCCTGGGTGACGCACAGGCCGAGTATCCAGCTGTCCCCGCCGAGCGCCCTGGTGGCGGCCAGTACGTAACCGCGCAACCGGCCCGTGCCGTCGTCGAGTACCAGGAAGTGTTCCTCGTACATGTCGAAGAGCTGGCGCAGCAGGAAGCCGGGATAGGCGACCTCCTGGAAGACCTCCTCGTCGAGCCGCCGCAGTTCGGGCAGGTCGGACTCCCGCGCCGTCCGCAGAACCAGTGGCGGTGCGTACGGATCCGGCCTCGTGAGCTGTTCGTGGCGGTCCAAGGAGCGTTCCAGCGGTTCGGCGGTCATGCCACCCCCAGTCAGGACGTGCGGACGTCAACTCGACGACACCGGAACCGTTCACGAAGGAATGAGCCGTCATGTGGCGGCCGGTGACACCTTCTGGCTAGAGTGAGCTTCCAACTTGTCCCGTGCAAGGGCGAGTTCGGGTGTGCGACGATGCGCCGGACGTGCGCCCGGCGGAAGAGGACTGGCGTGTTCCCGGCTGTCTCGACATGTCCTGGTGGCTTACCGTGCACGACACTGGGGCTTGTCCGGAATCGAATGGAACGCGGCAGGGTGACTATGGACCGCAATGCCGACGCACCTTGGTCGAAGTTCGATCCAGAGGTGTACGTCGACAACAACTACCGGACACCACTCGAAGTCGATCTGCTGATCGTCCGGTTGATGCGTGACTATTTCAGCCGCTGTTTCTCCGGGAGCGTCCCGGATTCGGTGCGGGGCGTCGACGTCGGTGCCGGTGCGAATCTCTATCCCGCGCTCTCCATGCTGCCGTGGTGCGAGAAGACGCTGCTGCTGGAATACGCCCGCCCGAACGTCGAATACCTGGAGAAGCAGGTCTCCCCGGGCGGATACGACACCGCGTGGGACGCGTTCTGGGAGGTGCTGCGCGAGTCGCCCGCCTACGCCGCCGTCGAACCGAGGAGCCGCGTCAGCGAGATCGTCCGGGTGGAGCGCGGCAACCTCTTCGACCTGGAGCACGGAGACCGGCGCTGGGACATCGGGACGATGTTCTTCGTCGCCGACTCGATGTCCGAGTGCCCCGACGAGTTCCACCGCGGAGTGCGGTGCTTCATGAACGCGCTCGGTGAAGGCGCGCCGTTCGCCGCCGCGTTCATGAAGGAGTCGGTCGGCTACCGCGTCGGCGAACACGACTACCCGGCCTACCGGGTGAACGAGAGCCGGGTCAGGGAGAGCCTGGAACCGTTCACCCAAGAGCTGGAGATCCACGATCTGCACCACATGGTGCGGCCGGGACACGAGGGAATGATCCTCGCCCTGGGGCGGCGCGATTCGGAGGTTGCCGCCCCCTAGGAACGGGGACCATGCTGAACACAGGGCAACGAGATCTGTACGAGGGGTGCGGGGATGCAGATCAAGCCACGCCAGCACATGCTGGAGATCTGGCAGGCCATGGCCCGTCATTCGTTCGACGACGGGAAACTGCTGTGGGGCGACACCGACGGGCTGAGCAGCGTCGCGGACGCCGAACGCCTGCTGTGCCTGCTCTATCCGGCCACCGAGGTCCCCGCCTTCCGGCTCGACCAGCCGGACACCACCGAACGTGACGTCCTGCGCGCCCTCGACCGGATCGGCAGCCGGCTGGAGATCCCGCCCAACCTGATCACCGCGCTGACCCAGTTCATGCGCACCCACACCGGGACGGACGACAGCCCCACCTTCTCCGGCGGCCACTACTTCCGGCCCGCCGAACCCGACGGCCGGATCACCCACGAGCAGGGCCAGTTGGGCGTGGTCGACTCCTACTCCATGTCCGTCACGCTCTGCCTCGCCACCCTCGGATTCCTCAAGGTCTACGAGGGCACCACCACCCGCCCCGAGGTGCGCAAGGCGATCACCGAGCTGAGAGAGGCCACGAACGCCCGGCTGACCGCCGCCATGGTCAGCCTGCTGCGCTCCTTCACCGTCAACGTCTTCGACGCCGAGTCCGAGCAGGGCAAGCGGCTGATCCAGGTCGTCGGACAGGGCAGACAGTCCGACCGGGCCGTCCTCCAGCAGTTCTCCCGCAAGTTACGCCCCCTGCGCGCCACCATCATCGAGAGCCTCAGCCGCGGCATCGAGGTCGACGAGGGCATCCGCGACGAGAGCCAGCTCTTCGAATGCGGCTGGGCCTGGGGCGTCGTGCAGGACGCCCCGGAGATCTCCGACCTGAGCGTCCCGGTCCCCGGCCAGCCCGCCGGCATCGCCGACCGGCTGCCCTACGTGTACTTCACCGTCGTCGCCCTCGACGGTATCCAGGACCTCTTCTCCGACCGCACCCTCACCCTCGGCCTGCTCGACGCCGACCAGCAGAAACTCGCCGAGGCACTGCGGCTGCGCTGGGAACTCAGCCAGCAGTACTGGTCCGCGATCGCCCGCTTCGGCACCGAACGCTGGCCCCTGGAGGACCTGCCCTGGCAGACCACCGGCCTGCGCCTGGAGTCCGAGTACTTCTCCCTGACCGTCGCGGCCATCCTCGTCCACGACCTGGTCCGCCGGAAGGCGACCGACGACGACCTCACCCGCACCGTCGCCATCATGGAGCGCCTCGCCGACCGCGGCCGGGTCACCAGCCGGATGACCAAGGAGGACACCACCATCCGGCTGCACAACCCCGGCGTCACCATGCCGCTCGCCGGGTCCGAACGCTCCGGCGGGCTCCTCCTGTGGCGGATGACCGACTTCTCCGCCCAGCTCCTCAAGCGGATCATCCAACTCGCCGAACTCTCCCGGAACATCGGCGCGCAGGACCGGCTGCTGCGCCTCGCCGAGCAGTCCTTCGAGCACCTGTGGTCGCGGCGGATCGACGACGAGGACGGCGCCGGCCTCTGGGACAACGTCCGGGCCGTCTACCCCGACGCGCACGACGTCGGACTGCGCATGTCCTGGAGCATCACCGAGCGCGTCACCGAATGCCTCGTCGCCGCCCGCAACCTGTACGAGCAGCAGCCGATCCGCAGTCCCGAACTCGCCGAACTCGCCCGCGAACTGCTCAGCGAGGCCACCCACCTGTTCGGCAAGGAGCAGCTGGAGGCATCGGCGGCCGCCGACGGCAGCAGAGCCCGCGCCATGCGCAGCATCGAGAGCCGCCTCGACCACGCCCGCGGCCTCGTCGACGACCGGCCCGCCACCGCCTTCGCCCTGGCCCTGCCCGTGCTCCAGGAACTCGACACCCTGGCCCAGGCCAGGGGCGCCGCCGCGCAGGAGGTGTGAGTGTGCTCGTCTTCGCCGCCTCCGACAAAGGAGGCACGGGGCGCTCGGTGACCAGCGCCAATCTGGCGTACCAGCGCGCCCTCACCGGCGACCACGTGGCGTACGTCGACTTCGACTTCGGCTCGCCCACCGCGGCCGCCGTCTTCGACGTGCCCGGCGCCATGCGCGGCACCGAGGAACGCGGCCTGCACTCCTACCTGGAGGGCGAGGTCGCCGAACCGGCCAGGATCGACGTCTGGCGGCAGACCGAGCACCCCCTGCTGCGCGCCCGCCCCAACCAGTCCGGCCGCCTCGTCCTGCTCCCCGGCGACGCGGGCGGCGGCGAGTTCGCCACCGGCGAGGAGACCCTGGAGCGGTGCGTCGACCTGCTGCTGCGGCTCAACGGCGAGTTCGACGTCACCGTCGTCGACCTCAGCGCCGGCCGCAGCTACGCCGTCGACATGGTCCTCGCGGCCACCGCCCACCCCCGGATGCGCAACGTCCCCTTCCGCTGGCTGGTCTTCCACCGCTGGACCCGGCAGCACGTCATCGCCGCCTCCGGGCTCGTCCACGCCGACCACGGCATCATCGGCGGCGGCGTCGAGCGCGGGCACGACGAGGAGAACCTGCGGGCCGCGATCCGCTTCGTGCGGGCCGCCGTACCCGACCCCGAGTCGCCGCTGTGGTCCCAGGGCTCGCCCGCCCAGGCCGCCTGGATGCAGGCCTGCGACGAGGCGCTGCGCCGGCTCGCCGCCGAGCACCGCATCGGCGACAGCGTCGTCCTCGGCGTCGTACCGCTGGAACCCATACTCCAGTGGCGCGAGCAGCTGATCACCGAAGAAGACGTGCTCTCCACCCAGATCGCCAACAAGGAAACCCTGGAGGCGCTGGAGGAGATCGCCCGGCGCCTGACGGACGACTCGCACTGGGGGCGGCCATGACGGACGCGGTGTTCCGCGAGACCGCCGCCGAGGCACGCACCCAGTCGCTGCCGCTGGCCCACCTCTCCCTGGAGCTGGGCCACCTCTACATGGAGGACTTCGAGGCCGGACCCGAGCGCCTGCGCCGGCACTTCACCGAAGTACGCCCCTGGGTCGACGCGGCCCGCACCGCCGCCACCGCCCGGGCCGGCGGCAGACGCGCCCGCATCAGCACCTGCTTCCTCGTCGACGACTACTTCACCCGCTTCTCCACCCCCGCCGAAGTCGTCCCCATGCTCCTCGCGGAGGCCGAGCGGGCCGGGCTGAGCATCGACTACCTGGCCCGCGAGTCCGGCTGCGCCACCACCGGCAAGGTGCCCGTCGCCGAGGCGGTGGCCGGCCGCATCGTCGAGTCGCCGCCGCCCGGCAGCTACGGCCTGCGCCCGCCCGCCGCGCAGACCGGCTGGCTGGCCAACGGCGAACGCAGCCCCGCCGCCCGCGCCCCACAGGCCATGAAGCGCGCCGCCGCCTGGCAGCCGCCCCGGGAGACCGCCGCCCGCCGCCACTCCGTCTTCCTCGACGTCGAGCTGTGGAGCGACGACGCCGACGGGCACCGCACCTGGTCCTGCCCCTTCCTCGCCGCCGTGTGGCAGCTCGCCCGCCTCGGACTGCTGCGCGACGAGGGCGAGGCCGTACTCGTCCCCCAGCCGCACACCGCCACCGGCTTCCCCGACGACTGGGACGAACTTCCCTCCCTGCTCCGCCTCAACGCCCGCGCGGACCCCTTCTCCGCCTACCGCACCTGCTCGGTCCTGCCCACCCGCTTCCTCCCCGTCGAGCACGCCGTCCGCGTGATCCTCGACCAGATCGAAGTCGACCCCGGGGCCCTGGACCAGGTCGCCGAACGCTCCGGCCGCGAACGCACACCCGTCCCCGACTCGGTCGCCGACCGCGTCTCCTACGTCTACTACTCGGGGCCCTGACATGCCGCCGGGGGAGAGCACACCGCGCGCCGTACTCGTCTGCGGCGAGGTCCGCACCTGCCTGCTGCCCGCCCGGCAGGCCCTCGACATCCGCTCCGCCGCCCAACTCCTAGCCCTGCGCGCCGACGAACGCGTCCTGCTCTCCGAGCGCCCGGGCCTCTACGCGCGTTCCCCCGACACCCTCACCGGCGTCGACTGCCCGCTGCCCAGCGCCAACGGCGCCCGGATCCGCGCGGTCGGCACCGTCGCCGCACACGCCGCGCTCACCGAGGGGCGCGTCCTGCAGACCTCCGCCCACTTCCGGCTCCCCGCCACCGGACCCGACCAGCGGCGGCCGTGGGGCGAGTACCTGGTACGCCCCGGCGTGGTCGAACCCCTCGGGAAGCTCCCCCACGAGGCGGTCGCGCAGGGCGTGCTCGGCGGCGGACGGCACGGCGACCTCGACGTCGGGCTGATCGCCGACGGACTGCTCACCCGGCTGCTGCGCCACGCCCTGCTCGACCAGCGCCCGCCCTTCAGGTCCCGGCCCACCCGGCTGCGCTGGGTGGCCCTGCCCGCGGGCCCGGGCGACGGCCCGTCCATCGAACGGTTCACCCTCGCCGAGGACGAACTGCGCACCGTACGCCTGCGCGTGCCCGAGGACACCGCCGGCGCCGACCTCGCCGCACTCTGCGACGACCTCGCCCTGCACGACTGGCTGCTCACCACCGTCGTCCGCATGCTCGACGGCATCCGCCTCGGCGGCTCGGCCGCGCAGGACGCCACCGCCGTCGTCAGGGCGCTGCGTCCGGCCGTCGACCACCTGCTGCACCTGTGGATGCCCCGGGCCAGGGTCGCCAAGGAACTGGCCCCGCTGTGGGACCCGCTGGAGGAGCGGCCAGGCTTCAGCCGGCAGTGGCAGGCCCTGGTGCAGCGCATCCGCGACCAGCTCACCCTCCAGGCCATTCCCGCGCCCCACCGGGAGGTGGAATCGGTCCCCTGACCGGGCGCCGACACCTCCCACGCACATCCCCGCACCCCGTCCGCCCCGATCCGACGCGTATCCCAACGGGGGGAGAAGCGAGATGAGCACGGCACAGTCACCCCAATCCGACGACACGGCCCGCACCCCGGGCCCGGCCGACCTGAGGGGGGAGTCCCCATGGGCGCGCATGCTGCTGGTCGCCCTGGTCGTCGGCGCCCTCTTCTGGAGCGTCATCGCGCTGCTGAGTCCACAGGACGGCACGCTGCGGCAGTTCGTGGCCGCCGTGCTCTGCGCCGGTGCCGCACTGCTGGTCCAGTACCTCCTCGGCCTGGCCCCACGCCCGGGACACATCCGTCTGGAGGAGCACACCCGCCGGGTGGAGAGCGCCCTCGCCGAGAACACCGCCGCCGTACGAGAGGGCCTGAACCGCTACGACGACGAGCTGAAGACCGGCCTGACCCGGCACACCGAGGACGTGAAACAGCTGGTCGAGACCCACGTCACGCAGGTGGACCACCGGCCCTCCGAGCCCTACCCCCAGCTGGACCGCGCCCGCATCGACAGCGTGCCCGACCTGGCCAAGGGCTTCGCCGACGTACTGCTGCCGGAACCCTCGATCCTGCACACCTTCGTCCACCTGGAGATGGCGCGGGTGGTCGGCCACATGGCGGACCTCACCAACCAGAGCGCCGAGTGCCCCGGCGAGAACCACGACTGGATGCTCACCCTCACCCGCGCCGCCGAGCAGTCCATCTGCGCCACCAGCACGTCGGTCGACCGGGAGTTCTGGAACAGCGAGCCCGCCGGCCGCTACCTCGACGCCCAGCAGGCGGCGATCGACGAGCAGGGCGTGTCGGTGCGCCGGCTGTTCCTGCTGGAGAGCGCGCGCGAGCTCGACGACCGGCTGCTGCGGCTGTGCGAGGAGCAGGAACTGCGGCGCATCGACGTACGCGTCGCCGTCCTGCCCGAACTGCCCCCGCACCTCCAGCGCGGCACCACCAACGACTTCATCCTCTACGACGAGGAGGTGTCGTTCGAGATCGAGCAGGACCTGCGCGACGTCAACGTCCGCACCCGGCTCACCGCGCGCCAGGACTACGTACGGGACCGGCTGAAGCGCTTCAGGGAACTCTGGGACGCGGGCATGGGCCTGCGGGAGCTGGAGGTGCGGGTCGACGCGGAGGAGGACGGCAACTGGATGGTCGACCGGGCCTGACCCCCGGCCCTCGGGTACGTCCCGGGTACTCCCCGGGGAGTAACGACAGCCCCGCGTCACCCCGGGCAGTAGCCGCCGACTCGCCCTCACGCCCGACGCGTCGGCGGCCCGCCGCCGGAAGTCTGGAGACCTACCCAGACATCCGACCGGAGGGAGGCCCGCCAGATGGGGGCCGTAAGGACAAGTGGGGGGCGACGGCGGGCCGTGCCCTGGCTGGTGCTCGGGCTGTGGATCGCCGTACTCGCGATCGCCTCGCCGTTCGCGTCGAAACTCTCGGACGTGCAGCGCGACCGCGCCGTCGACTACCTGCCGGCGAGCGCCGACTCGACCCGGGTCGCGAAGATCCAGGACCGGCTGCCGGGCGGCGAGGCCACCGAGATGGTCGTCGTCTACCACCGCGACGCCGGACTGACCGCCGCCGACAAGGCCACCGCCGCCGACCAGATCGCCGAGATCGCGGGCGCGCACCGGCTGACCGACCGCCCGGCCGGTATCCCGTCGAAGGACGGCAGCACCCTCATGTACCCGGTCGCCAGCACCGAGCCCGGCCAGGACGAGGAGGCCCGCGACGAACTGGTCAACTCCGTACGGGACGTGGCGCAGGGCGGCGACGGGCTGAGCGTCGAGGTCGGCGGCGCGGGCGCGTTCGCCACCGACGCCGCCGAGGTCTACAACTCCCTCGGCGGCCCGCTGCTGTACACCACCGCCGCCGTCGTCGCCCTCCTCCTGATCCTCATCTACCGCAGCCCGTTCCTGTGGCTGGTCCCGCTCGCCGTCGCCGGAATCGCCGACTACCTCTCCATGGGCGTCGCCTACGGCCTCAACCAGTGGTTCGGCACCTCGGTCTCCGGCCAGAGCAGCGGCATCATGACCATCCTCGTCTTCGGCGTCGGCACCGACTACGCGCTGCTGCTGATCTCCCGCTACCGCGAGGAACTGCGCCGCGTCGAACGCCCCTACGACGCCATGCTCGCCGCCCTGCGCGGCTGCGGCCCCGCCGTGCTCGCCTCCTCCGGAACCGTCGCCGCCGGACTGCTGTGCCTGCTCGCCGCCGACCTCAACTCCAGCCGGGGCATGGGCCCGCTCGGCACCGTCGGCGTGCTGTGCGCGCTGGCCGCCATGCTGACCCTGCTGCCCGCGCTCCTGGTCCTGCTCGGGCGCCGCGTCTTCTGGCCGCTCGTACCCCGCTACGGCAGCACGCCCAAGGCCCGCAGGTCGCTGTTCACCGCGATGGGCAGCTCCGCCGAACGCCGGCCCCGGGCCGTCCTCGTCGGCGGCGCCGTACTCCTCGGCGCACTCGCCCTCGGCTCGTTCAACCTGCCCGGCTCCCTCAAGCAGGAGGACTCCTTCACCACCAGGCCCGAGGCCATCGCCGCCATGGAGACCCTCGCCGCCGCCTACCCGGAGCGCGGCACCCAGCCCATCACCGTCATCGCCCCCACCGACCGCGCCGACGCCGCCCTCGCCGAGGCCCGCGACACCCGCGGCGTCAAGAGCGCCGAGAAGGGTCGCAGTGGCGACGGCTGGACCGAGCTGACCGTACTGGCCTCCGCCCCGCCCCAGTCGGCGGCCGAGACCGCCACCATCGAGTCCTTGCGCGACACGCTCGACGGCTCCTACGTCGGCGGCCCCAGCGCCCAGCAGATCGACCTGGAGGACACCAACGCCCGGGACACCGCCATCGTCGTCCCGATCGTGCTGCTGTCGGTCCTGCTGATCCTCGTGGTGCTGCTGCGCTCGCTGGTCGCGCCGCTGATCCTGGTCGCCGCCGTCGTCGCCGTGTGGGGCGCCGCCCTCGGCATCGGCGGACTCGTCTTCGGGCCCCTCTTCGGCTTCGAGGGCACCGACCCGGGCCTGGGCCTGCTGTCCTTCGTCTTCCTGGTGGCACTGGGCGTCGACTACGGCATCTTCCTCATGCACCGCATGCGCGAGGAGTCCCTGCACGGCGCCGAACCCACGCGGGCCGCGCTCACCGCGCTGCGCACCACCGGCGGCGTCATCGCCTCCGCCGGGCTCGTCCTCGCGGCCACCTTCGCGGTGCTCACCAACATGCCGATGGTGCAACTCGTCGAGCTGGGCTTCGTCATCGCCGTCGGCGTCCTCCTCGACACCTTCCTCGTCCGCACCTACCTGGTGACCAGCGCGAGCGTCGCCCTGCGCCGCCGGGTGTGGTGGCCGGGCCGGCTGTCCCGGGTACCCGAGGAGCCGGTGCCGGCGGGGGAGCGGGAGACCGTCGGTGTCTGAGGTGCCCGACGACCGGAGTGCGCCCCTCCCCTCCCGGAGGGGCGCGTCCGTCGCGGAGGATGGGCGCGTGCAGGCAACCACTCCTCCGTCGGCCTCCCGGCCCCGCGTCGGCGAGCGGATCATGGCCGCCATCAACCGCGCCCCGTCGGCCGCCCCGCACGCCGACCGCAACGACACCGTCCTCGCCGCGGTCCTCTTCACCGCGGCGGCCTGCATCGCGCTGCTCACCGACGAGGGCCGCCGGCCCGACGCGGTGGGCTGGGCACTGCTCCTCGCCGGCCACGTGCCGCTGGCCCGGCGCAGGCACCGTCCCCTGCTGGTCCTCTGCCTGGTGGCCGTACCGGTCGCCGCCTTCCACACCCTCGACCACAACCACTCCGCGCCGGTGCCCGCGACGATGGTCGCGCTCTACACGATCGCGTCGACCGGCACCGTACGCCGCACCCTGGCCGTCGGCGCCGCCGTCATCGGCCTGGGCCTGACCATGAACGCGCTCACCAACCCCGAGGGCATGGGCGAGCTGCTCCGGATCACCGGCTGGGTCGTCGCCGTCCTGTTCTGCGGCATCGACGTCCGCTACTACCGCCAGTACGTCGCCTCCATCGTCGAACGCGCCGAGCGCGCCGAACGCACCCGCGAGGAGGAGGCCCGGCGCCGCGTCGCCGAGGAGCGCCTGCGGGTCGCCCGGGACCTGCACGACCTGCTCGCGCACAGCATCACCCTCATCGGCGTGCAGACCTCGGTCGCCGCCCACGTCCTGACCGCCGACCCCGAGCGTCTGGACCGGGCCGCCGTCGCCAAGGCCCTCGACGACATCGCCGAGACCTGCCGGAGCGCGCGCGGTGAACTGCGGACCACGCTGGAGGTACTGCGGGAGCAGGACGCCCCCGACGCCCGCGGCCCACTGCCCGGCCTGCACGGCCTGCCCGACCTGGCCGAGGCCGCGCGGCTCGCCGGAGCGCGGGTGGACCTGTCGGTACGCGCCGACGACGTCCCGCCCGCGGTCGGTGCCGCCGCCTATCGCATCGTGCAGGAGGCGCTGACCAACGCCGTACGGCACGCGGGGCCGGAACCGTCCGTCCGTGTCGAGGTGCACGCCGAGCGGGGCGCCCTGCGCCTGGCCGTGACCGACGACGGCACTGGGCCCGACCCCGACGGCATCCCCGGCTTCGGCCTCGTCGGCATGCGCGAACGGGCCCGCAGCGTGGGTGGCACACTCGACGCCGGGCCGCGGGGCGGCGGCGTCGGCTTCGAGGTGACGGCCGTACTGCCGACTCCCGCGCCACCCCCGGTCCCCGCCGCACCCCTGACGACCGTGACCCCGGAGAGAGACGGATGACCATACGAGTGCTGCTCGCGGACGACCAGAACCTCGTCCGTGCCGCGTTCGCCCTGCTCGTCGCGTCGGCCCCCGACATGGAGGTCGTCGGCGAGGCGGGCACCGGCCGCCAGGCCGTGGAACTGGCCCGCGCCGAACGCGCCGACCTCGTCGTCATGGACGTCCGCATGCCCGACCTGGACGGCATCGAGGCGACCCGGCTCATCGCGGCCGACGAGGACCTCGCGGGCGTGAAGGTGCTGGTGCTGACCACATACGACACCGACGAGAACATCGTGGAAGCGCTCCGCGCGGGCGCCTCCGGATTCCTGGTCAAGGACACCAGGCCCGCCGAACTCCTCGACGCCATCCGCACGGTGACGGCGGGCGACGCGCTCCTGTCGCCCGGCCCGACGGCACGGCTGATCGAGCGCTTCCTGCGCAGCCCCTCGACGCCGGTGCCGGGCGGCGGCGGCCCCGGCTGCCTCTCGGACCGGGAGCGCCAGGTGCTCACCCTGGTCGCCCGTGGCCTCAACAACACGGAGATCGCCGACTCCCTGGGCCTGAGCCCACTCACCGCGAAGACCCACGTCAGCCGCATCATGGGGAAGCTGGGGGCGCGGGACCGGGCGCAACTGGTCATCGTGGGCTACGAATCGGGGCTGGTGACGCCGGGGGCCCGCTAGGGCCGGGCTAGCCTGACCCGCATGGAGACGTTCAACGGGGTGGAGGTCGTCGCGTTCCCGGACGCCGCGGCCTTCGAGGAGTGGCTGGGCGAGCACCACACCCGCGGTGAGGGCGTGTGGGTCAAGGTCGCGAAGAAGGCGTCCGGGATCGCGTCGGTCACCGATGACGAACTGGTCGACGTGGGACTGTGCTGGGGCTGGATCTCCGGGCAGCGCCGGGGCCTGGACGACCGGTACTACCTTCAGAAGTACGGGCCACGGCGACCGAGGAGCATGTGGTCACGGGTGAACGTCGAGAAGGTCGCGGCGCTGGCGGGGGCGGGCCGGATGCGGGAGCCCGGCCTCGCCGAGGTCCGCCGGGCCCAGGAGGACGGCCGCTGGGACCGCGCGTACGCGTCGCAGGCGACGGCCGTCGTCCCGGACGACCTCGCCGCGGCGCTCGCCGCGAACCCGGCGGCGCGTGCGGCCTTCGACGCGCTCGACCGGACATCCCGCTACCTCGTGATGCTCCCGCTGCTCCAGGCGGCGACGCCGGGGACCCGGCGGACGCGGCTGGAGCGGGCGGTACGGGACCTGGGGCAGCGGCGGCAGCCGGGCGACGGGTGACCGTCCCGGTCGGGGCACGGCACCAGGAAGCCCCGCGCCAGGGCGTCCCGTCGGCGACGTCATGACCGGCTGCCGCCGGCGGCCAGCACCGCCGCGAGGCCCTCTCGCAGATCCTTGACGAAGTACTCGGGGACCTCCAGCGACGGGAAATGTCCCCCGGCCTCGGGCGTCCCCCATCGGACGATGTGCCTGAACCGCTCCTGCGCCCAGGGGCGCGGGCACTTCTCGATGTCGCGGGGGTACACGCTGATGGCCGACGGAACGTCGACCCGGAGTCCGGGGTCGAGCGAGTCGTGGCTCTCGTAGTAGATGCGGGCTGCCGAGGCGCCGGTCCGTGTCAGCCAGTACAGGGTGACGTCGTCGAGAACGCGGTCCATGGAGATCGTCTCGAACGGGCTGTCCTCGGTGTCCGTCCACTCGTAGAACTTGTCGAGGATCCAGGCGAGCAGCCCGACCGGTGAGTCGACGAGCGCGTAGCCGATGGTCTGCGGCCGGGCCGCCTGCTGCTTCGCGTACGCCGCGCGGTGGTCCCAGAAATCGCTGGTCGCCTCGGTCCATTCGCGCTCGGCCGCCGACAGCCCGTCCGTCGTCAACCCGGGCGGCGCCTGCGCGGTCACTGTGTGGATGCCGAGAACCCGCTCCGGGAACCTGCCGCCGAGGATCGTGGTGATCACACCTCCCCAGTCGCCGCCGTGGGCCACGAACTTGTCGTAGCCGAGCCTTCCCATCAGTTCCACCCAGGCGGCCGCGATCCTCCCGGTTCCCCATCCGGTGGTGGTCGGCTTGTCGCTGTAACCGAAGCCGGGCAGCGACGGGGCTACGACGTGGAACGCCGGTGCGTCCGCGTCCTCCGGATCCGCCAGTTCGTCCACTACGTGGGCGAACTCGGCAACGCTGCCCGGCCAGCCATGGGTCAGGAGCAGCGGGGTGGCATCCGCGCGAGCGGACCGGCGGTGCAGGAAATGGATTCCCAGACCGTCGACGGTCGTGCGGAACTGCCCGATCCGGTTGAGCCGCGCTTCGAACGACCGCCAGTCGTATCCGGTGCGCCAGTAGTTCACGACGTCCACGAGGTCGGCGAGAGGAACGCCCTGCCCCCATCGCTGAGGACCGGGCGCGGCGCGGTGGACCGTCTCGGCCTCCGGCAGCCGTGCCGCGGCCAGTCGTGCGCGCAGGTCGTCGAGGTCACTGTCGCTCGCGTGGGCTTCGAATGCCCGCACGTCTGCTTGCACGTCGCTGGTTCGGCGATTCATGAGACCTCCTGGCCATCGGGGAACCGGCTAAGACGGTTCTAGTGGATCCCGATGCCGGCGCGCAACCGGCTAAGGTGGTTCCATGCGTGATCAGTTCCCCGACTTCCGGCTCGGCAAGGTGCTGGCGACCAGCTTCACGGCGACCCTGACGGAGCGTCGCGGCGACGCCGTGGAACGCATTCCCACGCCGAACCGGCTCGTCGACTGGCTGGCGGTGAGCGGCCTCGCCGTGGAGTCCTGCACCACCGCCCAGCTCGAACGCGCTCGGGAGCTGAGGGAGGCGATTCACGCCGCCGCGACAGCGGCCGCCCGCCGCGACCCTCTCCCCGTGTCCGCTGTCCAGGTCATCAATGACTGCAGCACGCGGAGTCGGGCCGCGGCCGTCCTGACGCCCGAGGGCGCTCGGCAATGGCGACTTGGCTCGGCCTCCTCCGTGGAGGACGCCCTGGGGGTCATCGCCGCCGACGCGATCAGCATCATCGCAGGCGAACGAGACGGGAAACTGGCCTTGTGCGCCTCGCCGACCTGCCAGGCGGCCTTCTTCGACACCAGCCAGAGCCGCACCCGCAGATGGTGCGAGATGAACACGTGCGGCAATCGTCAGAAGAAGGCACGCTTCAACGCCCACAGGCTCGAGAACCCGGTATCGGGTCAGTCGCAGTAGGTGTCCGCGGCCGGCCGCTGTCCGGTCGCCAGGAAACGGGAGACGGTGCGGTCGCCGCAGGCGTTGCCGTTGGCCAGATAGGCGTCGTGGCCGGTGGAGTTCACGGTGACCATGACCGCCCGCCGGCCGAGCGCCTCCCGCATTTTCAGAGCCCCGCTGAGCGGGGTGGCGACGTCCCGCTCGTTCTGGACGAGCAGGATGTTGGACGGCCCCCGGTCGTTGATCCGCACCGGCGCCTCACGCGGCGGGTACGGCCAGGCGGCGCACAGCATCGCGTTGCGAGGCATGCCGGCGGTGAGCGGGAACTTGTCGCGGCTCACGGCAACGTCCTGCTGGTACACCGTGGCGGACTTCGGCCAGGCGACGTCGTTGCAGAGCGTCCCGGCGCCCACGGCGGCGACGTTCTGCAGCACGGCCTCGGGCGGCGCCTCCGGCGCGGGCGGCACGGTGCCCTTCCGCGCGGCCAGCATCAGCTTGGCGAGCGTCGGATAGCGGCTGGGGCGGTAGAGGCCGTCCAGCATCGCCTGGCGCAGCACGTTGCCGTTCAGCTCCTCCGGGTTGGCGCCGGGCCAGGGGATCGGCTCGCGGTCGAGCCGGGCGGCGAGCCGCAGGAACATCGGCCGTACGTCGGCGGCCCTGCGCGCCACGCGGTCGGGGTTGCCCGGCTTCGACGCCCAGGCGGCGAAGTGCGGGAAGGTGTCCTCCACGCCCTGCTCGTGCCCGGCCAGCCAGGCGCGGGAGACGCGGGTGGGGTCGGGGTCGTCGACGCTGTCCAGCACGATGCGGTCGGTGCGGTGCGGGAAGAGCTGCGCGTACACCGCGCCGACGTACGTCCCGTACGAGACACCCCAGGCGGAGATCTTCCGCTCGCCGAGCGCGGCCCGGAGGCGGTCGATGTCGCGGGCCTCGTTGGCGGTGCTGAGGTGCCGGATCAGCTCACCGCCGTTGCGGGCGCAGGCGTCGGCCATGCGCCGTGCGGTGACCATGTTCCCGTCCACCGAGCCGTCGGCGGCGGGCCAGGGGCGGAGCTTGGAGGTGGCGAGGTCGCCGTACTCCAGCCCGCAGCCGACGGAGGCGGACGGGGCGAGGCCACGCGGCGCGAACCCGATGAGGTCGTAGGTGTCACGGACGCTCTGGGGCAGCTTCTGCCCCTTTCCCGAAGGGTCGTTGAGGCTGGAGCCGCCCGGTCCGCCGGCGATTAGCAGGAGCGCGCCGCGCCGGGCGTCCGGGTTCTCGCTCGGGATGCGCGAGACGGCGATGTCGATGAGAGGGCTGTCGGGGTCGGCGTAGTCCATGGGGACCTGGAGGGTGGCGCACTGCTGACGGGGGTCGGCGGCGGTGCCCTCGCAGGCGGTCCAGGTGAGGGGCTCGGCCGGGCCCGCCGTGGCGGAGGCGTTCACGGGTGCGGTGATGCCGAGGAGGGCGGTGGACACGCCGACGATGGCGGCGTTGCGGATGGTTCGCGTGCGCTGCGTCATGCGACGAGCCTCGCGGATGCCCAGGGCCCTCCCCATCCGGGCAACAACCTGAAATGCAGGGGGGATTACCCCAGTGCCACTGGTCGGGGTTCTCCCTGACCCGTCACACGAAGAAGCTGTCGTGCTTCACCTGGAACTCCCGCAGCTCCTCGCCGCCACGCTGCGCGAACTCGGCGATGCGCTCGAAGTACTCCTCGCGCGGGGCGCCCGGTGAGAACAGCATCAGCATCGACACGGGGTCGTCGCTGTCGTTCTTGAAGGCGTGCAGTCCGCCGACCGGGACGTACAGGAAGTCGCCCTGGCGTCCGGTGACCCAGCGCTCGCCGTTGTAGAGCTCCACCTCGCCGGACAGGACGTAGAAGGACTCGGAGATGCTCCGGTGGAAGTGCGTCTTGGCGCCGGGCGCCTTGGGGCCCATGTCGACCTTGTACAGCCCGAACTCACCTCCGGTGGAGGTGTGGCTCGCGAGGTAGTGAGTGTTGGTGCCCCCGGGGGAGACGATGTCCGGTGGGGTGTCGGCCCCCCTGAACACGGCGTTGATCTCGCCCTTGTCGCCGAGGTAGCGCGGCTCCGGGTACGACATGGGGTGCCCCCTTTGTTCGTTGCGACTCTGTGGGGCAAGTCTTGCGCATGGGGGCGTTGTTGAGACCGCGTGCTGGTGAGGTGACCGTGGGGCCGCCCGCTTCTTGGCCAGTGTCGTGCCTCCGCGACCCGAGTAAAGGGCGCTCCCTACGGTCGCGTCGGCTGCGCCGATGCCCCTTCGGGTCACCCTTGACTCGGCTCGCTCCAGCACGAGTGAGAAGCGTGCGGGCGGCCCGGGAGGGTGGGTGGCCCGGGCCCGCCGGTCCCTTCCGTCGGTTGCGCAGGCGTCCGGCGTGTGGGGGCGCGTCCGCGTCTCGCCAGCACGCCGGGTGGGCTCAGCGGCTTGCGGTGGTGGGCGGTGAGGGGTGGATTGCGGGCGGGGTGCGGAGGGGGGTCTGGAAATGGATGACACTTCGGGGTGAAGTGTCATCCGTTTTCAGGGGGTGGTCCGGGGCGCGCCGCCGCACCGCCAACCGGCCGCAAGCCGCTGAGCCCACCCGGCGTGCCGGCGAGGCGCGAGCGCGCACCGCCGACGCCGGGGGCGTACGTAGCTGACGGTTGATCGTGAACCCGGCCCGGCCACCCGTCTTTCCGGGCCGCTCGCTCGCTTCTGACCCGTGGTGGAGCGAGCCGAGTCAAGGGTGGCCCGCAGGGCCATCGCCGAAGGCGACGCGATAGCGCCCTTTACTCGGGTCGCGGAGGCACGACACTGGCAAGGAAGCGGGCGGCCCCAACGGTGCGTACGAACTCCGTCCAGGCCACCGCCCCCACGACGACCATCGGCCCGGCAGCCACCTTGCTGTCCCGGACCGGCACGACGCCGGGGACTCCGTCGGCGACCTCGAGGCACTCCTCACCGCCGCTGCCGCCGCTGTAGCTGCTTTTGCGCCAGTATGCGTTGGTCAGGTCGTCCCCGCGCATCGTCTGTAGCCTTCCGCCGCCGCCTCGATCATGGCCAGGGACGCGTCCGGTGCCAGAGCTGCGGCCCTGAGAAGATCGTAATCCGCCCGCACCCGCTTCACTACTGCCGGATCATCCAGCAGATTGCCCGACAGCACGGCCTCTGTATAGACGGTCGGCGGTGCGTCGTCGAACTCCATGAGCCTCGTCAGCTTGCCCATCTGCGGATGCGCCCCGGCGGAGAAGGGGACGACGAGGACCAGGGCCTTGCGGCTGCGTACGGTCTCCACGATGTGCTCCAGTTGTTCGCTCATCACCGTGGGCGGTCCGACCTGGACCCGCAGCACAGCCTCATGCAGGAGCACCCAATACACGGGCCGTGTGGCGTCCTTGAGGAGCTGCGTTCGCTCCATGCGGAGACCGACCATCTCCTCGACGTACTCGACCGGGGAGAGCGGGTTGCTCGCGAAATAGATCGCGCGAGCGTAAGCAGGTGTCTGCAAGAGCCCCGGGACCACGGCGGGCGCCCACTCGCAGATGCCAGTCGCCAGCCGCTCAAGCTCCGCCGCGTGGGCGAAGTACTCCGCGAACTGCTGTTCCTTGATGAGTTTCCGCCAGAGGCGTTCGAAAATACCGTCGGTTTGTAGCGCCTCGTCAATCCGCTGCGCCACATCCAGCTGAGGCTTGCGAATTGCCTGTTCGAACTGGCCGATGTAACCCCCGGACACGAATACCCGTGCCCCCAGCTCGACTTGGGTGATTCCGGCGTCCTCTCGCCGGCGTTTGAGTTCCGTGCCGAAGAACTCCCACGCCGCCTGCCGTGAACCGTTGGCCATAACCAACCCCCATGCGCTGACCCGCACTTGTAGTGCAACGACTCCTGACGAGTGTAGGCACAGAGAGGCATTCTGGGGACACGAAGAGTGAAACCGTAAAGGGAAGGGGAACACGGTGGAGGCACGACACTCGGCGCTCTGCGTCGAAGAAGCGGAGGTAGCGGTGAAAGAATTGCGCGCAGCACTCGCGGAGGCAGGAATTACTCTTCCCTCCCTCGGGCTCGACCCGGTGAGTCTTGCGCGGGAGGCCCCCAGTCCACTCATCGAATTGGGGCGGTGTTCCGTCGAGACCGCGCAGCGCCTCGCGGCGGCGCTGCGATGACGTACCCGCCCGTCGGTGTCTACGCCATCGACACCCGCACCGGGCGCGTCGGCCTCGTCATGGGGCACGAGGGGCCGTACGTGCAGATGCGCCCCTACGGCGGTGGCCGGGAGTGGGACGCGGAACCGGGTGACGTACGCCACGCCACCCAGTCGGAGCGGCTCAGCGCGGCGACGGCGTACACCAACGCCCGAAGTCGTGGCGAGGTGCCTTGAAGCATGCGCGAGAATGGGCGCCATGAGTCTGTTCCGCGACGACGGCATCGTGCTGCGCACCCAGAAGCTGGGTGAGGCGGACCGGATCATCACCTTGCTCACGCGCGGTCACGGACGCGTACGCGCCGTGGCGCGCGGGGTGCGGCGGACGAAGTCGAAGTTCGGGGCGCGGCTGGAGCCGTTCTCGCACGTGGACGTGCAGTTCTTCGCCAGGAACAGCGAGCTGGTCGGGCGCGGGCTGCCACTGTGTACGCAGAGCGAGACCATCGCGCCGTACGGTGGTGGGATCGTCACCGACTACGCGCGGTACACCGCCGGTACGGCCATGCTGGAGACGGCCGAGCGGTTCACCGACCACGAGGGCGAGCCGGCGGTGCAGCAGTACCTGCTGCTGGTCGGCGCGCTGCGGACCCTCGCCCGGGGCGAGCACGCGCCGAACCTCGTGCTGGACGCGTTCCTGCTGCGCTCCCTCGCCGTGAACGGGTACGCGCCGACCTTCGGGGACTGCGCGAAGTGCGGCATGCCCGGTCCGAACCGGTTCTTCTCGGTCGGCTCGGGCGGTTCCGTCTGCGCCGACTGCCGGGTGCCCGGCAGCGTCGTACCCTCGCCGCAGGCCCTGGAACTGCTCGGGGCGCTGCTCACGGGAGACTGGGGGACCGCGGACGCGTGCGAGCCGCGGTACGTCCGGGAGGGCAGCGGGCTGGTGTCCGCCTACCTGCACTGGCACCTGGAGCGCGGCCTGCGCTCCCTGCGATACGTAGAGAAATCCTGAAGGAGACGAGAGACACATGGCCGTACGCGGGATCCTGGGGCGTCAGCGCCGGGACTACAGGACGCCGGAGCCGCACCCGTCCGGCGCGCGGCCCCCGAGGCTCGGCGAGCTGGTACCGGAGCATGTGGCGATCGTCATGGACGGCAACGGGCGCTGGGCCAAGGACCGCGGGCTGCCGCGCACCGAGGGGCACAAGGTCGGTGCCGAGCGGGTGCTGGACGTGCTCCAGGGCGCGATCGAGATGGGCGTGAAGAACATCTCCCTGTACGCCTTCTCCACCGAGAACTGGAAGCGGTCGCCGGACGAGGTGCGCTTCCTGATGAACTTCAACCGGGACTTCATCCGCAAGACCCGCGACCAGCTCGACGAGCTGGGGATCCGCGTGCGCTGGGTCGGGCGGATGCCGAAGCTGTGGAAGTCGGTCGCCAAGGAGCTCCAGGTCGCCCAGGAGCAGACCAAGGGGAATGACCGGCTGACGCTGTACTTCTGCATGAACTACGGCGGGCGCGCCGAGATCGCCGACGCGGCGCAGGCCCTCGCCGAGGACGTGCGGGCCGGGCGGCTCGACCCGTCGAAGGTCAACGAGAAGACGCTCGCGAAGTACCTGTACTACCCGGACATGCCGGACGTGGACCTGTTCCTGCGGCCGAGTGGTGAGCAGCGGACGTCCAACTACCTGCTCTGGCAGAGCGCGTACGCCGAGATGGTCTTCCAGGACGTGCTCTGGCCCGACTTCGACCGCCGCGACCTGTGGCGCGCCTGCCTGGAGTTCGCCTCCCGCGACCGCCGCTTCGGCGGCGCGATCCCGAACGAGGAGCTGCTTGCCATGGAGGGCCGCACCGAATAACTCAGCCCGTCCGGATCATCGAGCCCGTCCGGCGATTGAGGACGAGGCCGTCAGGCCGAAAAAAGGGGCCCGGGGCCCAGCCCCGGCCCCACGGCTCAACCGCCGGAGGCCCCCGCGCAGTCCGCGCACGTGCCGAAGATCTCCACCGTGTGCGCGACGTTGACGTAGCCGTGCTCGGCGGCGATGGCCTCCGCCCACTTCTCGACCGCGGGGCCTTCGACCTCGACCGCCTTGCCGCAGGTGCGGCAGACGAGGTGGTGGTGGTGGTCGTCGGTGGAGCAGCGGCGGTAGACGGACTCGCCCTCGGCGGTGCGCAGGACGTCGACCTCGCCGGCGTCGGCGAGGGACTGCAGGGTGCGGTAGACCGTGGTGAGCCCGACCGAGTCGCCCTTGTGCTTGAGCATGTCGTGGAGCTCCTGTGCGCTGCGGAACTCCTCGACCTCCTGGAGGGCCGCCGACACGGCGGCCCGCTGCCGGGTGGCGCGGCCCTTCACGGGCGGTCCAGCGGTCGTCACCGGTACTCCTCCTCACGTCTGCCGTCTGGGCTTGCCGGGCCATTGTGCCAGCCCGGCAGGCCGGCAGTCAGACGCCGACCTCGTCGGTGGCCCCCCTGGTGGCCGGAATCTTGCACTCCGCCGGATCCGCGGCGGCCTGCGCCGCGGTGACCGCCCGCGCGCGTCGCCGGGCCAGCGGCGCCGCCAGCACGGTGAGCAGGACGAACGCGCCGATGGTGAGCAGCACGATGGTCGCGCCGGGCGGCACGTCCTGGTAGTACGACGTGACCGTGCCGCCGATGGTCACGCTGACGCCGATGGCGACGGCGACCGCGAAGGTGGCGGCGAAGCTGCGGGTGAGCTGTTGGGCGGCGGCGACCGGGACCACCATCAGGGCGGACACCAGCAGCAGCCCGACGACGCGCATCGCGACGGTCACCGTCACCGCCGCCGTGACGGCCGTCAGCAGGTTCAGCGCGCGCATCGGCAGGCCGGTGACCCGGGCGAACTCCTCGTCCTGGCTGACCGCGAACAGCTGGCGGCGCAGGCCGAGGGTGGCGGCGACCACGAAGGCGGCCAGCAGGCAGATCGCGGTCACGTCGGACTCGGAGACCGTCGACAGCGAGCCGAAGAGGTACGAGGTGAGGTTGGCGTTGGAGCCGCCAGGCGCGAGGTTGATGAACATCACGCCGCCGGCCATGCCGCCGTAGAAGAGCATGGCGAGGGCGATGTCGCCGCGAGTCTTGCCGTACCAGCGGATCAGCTCCATGAGGACCGCGCCGAGCACGGAGACCAGGGTGGCCATCCACACCGGGGACCAGGAGAGCAGGAAGCCGAGGCCGACGCCGGTCATCGCCACGTGGCCGATGCCGTCGCCCATGAGGGCCTGGCGGCGCTGGACCAGGTAGATGCCGACGGCGGGGGCGGTGATGCCGACCAGGACGGCCGCCAGCAGTGCCCGCTGCATGAAGGCGTAGTTCAGGATTTCCATCAGCTCAGCAGTCCCGTGCGGATCGGTTCGGCGCCCGCCGGTGCGTGCGGGTGTACGTGGTCGTGGCCGGGCAGCGCGTGCTGGCCGACGGCCTTGGGCGGCGGGCCGTCGTGCGTGACGCAGCCGTCGCGGAGCACCACCGCCCGGTCGATCAACGGCTCCAGGGGGCCGAGTTCGTGCAGTACCAGCAGGACGGTGGTGCCGGCCGCGACCTGCTTCCTGAGCGTTTCGGCCAGCACCTCCTGGCTGGCCAGGTCGACGCCCGCCATCGGCTCGTCCATGATCAGCAGCTCGGGTTCGGCGGCGAGCGCGCGGGCGATCAGTACGCGCTGGTGCTGGCCGCCGGAGAGGGCGTTCACGGAGTCCTTGGCCCGGTCCGCCATGCCGACCAGGTCGAGGGCCCCGCGTACGGCCTCGCGGTCGGCCTTGCGCAGGACGCCGAAGCGGGCGCGGGAGAGGCGGCCGGAGGAGACGACCTCGGTCACCGTCGCGGGGACGCCGCCCGCGGCCGTGGTGCGCTGCGGGACGTAGCCCACGCGCGCCCAGTCGCGGAAGCGGCGTCGCGGGGTGCCGAACAGTTCGATCGCGCCGGCCGTCACCGGCACCTGGCCGATGACCGTGCGCACGGCCGTGGACTTGCCCGAGCCGTTGGCGCCGAGCAGGGCCACGACCTCGCCGCCGCGCACGGTGAGGTCGATGCCGCGCAGGACGGGGCGTGAGCCGAGTTCGGCGCGGACGCCGCGCAGGGATATGACGGTCTCGTCGCTCACGAGGTCCTCCGTAACGATCGGAACGCTCACTTGGCGCCGAGGGCGGCTTCGAGCGCCTTGAGGTTGGACTCCATGACCGCGAGGTAGTCGTCGCCCTTGGACTTGTCGGTGATGCCCTCCAGCGGGTCCAGGACATCGGTCTTCAGGCCGGCGTCCTTGGCGAGGGTCTTCGCGGTCTTGTCGGACACCAGTGTCTCGTAGAAGACGGTGGTGACGCCGTCGGCCTTGGCCTCCTCCTGGAGCTCCTTGATCCGGGCGGGGCTGGGCTCGCTCTCCGGGTCGAGGCCGTTGATGGCCTCCTGGGTGAGTCCGTAGCGCTCGGCGAGGTAGCCGAAGGCGGAGTGGTTGGTGAAGAAGACCTTGGTGTCGGTGTTCTTCAGGCCGTCCTCGTACGCCGTGTTCAGACCGGCCAGCTTCTTCGCCAGCGCGTCGGCGTTCTTCCGGTAGTCGGCGGCGTGGTCCGGGTCGGCCTTCTCGAAGGCATTGGCGACGCCTTCGGCGATCTCGGCGTACTTCACCGGGTCCAGCCAGACGTGCGGGTCGAGGGCGTGCTCCTCCTCCTCGGAGTGCTCCTCGGCGTGGCCCTCCTCGGCGTGCCCCTCGCCTCCGTGGCCGTGGTCGTGCTCGACGCTCCCGTGGTCCTCCAGCGTCGTCAGCGTGGCCGCGTCGATCTTGGTCTTCACGTCGGACTGGGTGATGGCCTCGTCCACGGCGGGCTGGAGGGACTTCAGGTAGAGCACCGCGTCCGCCTCGCCCATCTCGGCGGTCTGCTTGGCGCTCAGCTCCAGGTCGTGCGGCTCCTGGCCGGGCTCCGTGAGGGTGGTGACGTTCACGTGCTCCCCGCCGATCTGCTGGGCGAGGTACTGCATCGGGTAGAACGACGCGACGACGTCGAACTTGTCCGTGTTGCCCGCCGCCGCGCTGTCGCTGGAGCAGGCGGAGAGGGTCCCCAGGCCGAGTGCGGCGGCCGCGGTGACTGCTATGCCGGATATGTGGCGTCGTCGTACGTTCATGGCATTCATTTTCAACAAATATGGAAACCGTTGTCAACAATGCCCGGTCGCGACCGGTCACGAGAAGGGGAGCCCCCCGATTTGGTCGGGGGGCAGTCCACGCCGGTAACCTGAAGCATTCTCTGGAAGCATCTCGCTTCGTCGCCCGTCGTCGTAATGAAGAGAGCACCGTGGCCGCCGACAAGATCGACACCATCGTCAGCCTGAGCAAGCGCCGTGGCTTCGTATTCCCCTGCAGTGAGATCTACGGCGGACAGCGCGCCGCCTGGGACTACGGTCCGCTGGGTGTCGAGCTCAAGGAGAACCTCAAGCGCCAGTGGTGGCGCTACATGGTCACCTCGCGCGAGGACGTCGTCGGTCTCGACTCGTCCGTGATCCTGGCCCCCGAGGTCTGGGTGGCCTCCGGCCACGTCGCCACCTTCACGGACCCGCTGACCGAGTGCACCTCCTGCCACAAGCGGTTCCGCGCGGACCACCTGGAAGAGGCCTACGAGGAGAAGAAGGGCCGCGCCCCGGAGAACGGCCTCGCCGACCTCAACTGCCCCAACTGCGGCAACAAGGGCACCTTCACCGAGCCCAAGCAGTTCTCGGGTCTGCTCTCCACCCACCTCGGCCCGACCCAGGACAGCGGCTCCGTCGCCTACCTGCGGCCCGAGACGGCGCAGGGCATCTTCACCAACTTCGCCCAGGTGCAGACCACGTCGCGCCGCAAGCCGCCGTTCGGTATCGCCCAGATGGGCAAGTCCTTCCGCAACGAGATCACGCCCGGCAACTTCATCTTCCGGACCCGCGAGTTCGAGCAGATGGAGATGGAGTTCTTCGTCAAGCCGGGCGAGGACGAGAAGTGGCAGGAGTACTGGATGGAGCAGCGCTGGAACTGGTACACCGGCCTCGGCATGCGTGAAGAGAACATGCGCTGGTTCGAGCACCCGGCCGAGAAGCTCTCCCACTACTCCAAGCGCACCGCCGACATCGAGTACCGGTTCTCCTTCGGCGGCAGCGAGTGGGGCGAGCTGGAGGGTGTCGCCAACCGGACGGACTACGACCTCTCTTCGCACGCCAAGGCCTCCGGCCAGGACCTCGCCTACTACGACCAGGAGGCCGGCGAGCGCTGGACGCCGTACGTCATCGAGCCGGCGGCCGGTGTCGGACGGGCGATGCTCGCCTTCCTGCTCGACGCGTACATCGAGGACGAGGCGCCGAACGCCAAGGGCAAGATGGAGAAGCGCACGGTGCTGCGCCTCGACCCGCGCCTCGCGCCGGTGAAGGTCGCGGTCCTGCCGCTGTCCCGGAACCCGGAGCTGTCGCCCAAGGCCAAGGGCCTCGCCCAGGCGCTGCGGCAGAACTGGAACATCGAGTTCGACGACGCCGGTGCGATCGGGCGTCGTTACCGGCGCCAGGACGAGATCGGTACGCCGTACTGCGTGACGGTCGACTTCGACACGCTGGACGACAACGCGGTGACGGTGCGGGAGCGGGACACGATGAAGCAGGAACGCGTGTCGCTGGACCAGATCGAGGGGTACCTGGCGTCTCGGCTCGTGGGCTGCTGAACGTCCGTTTGCGTTGCCGTACCAGGGGGCTCCGCCCCCTGGACCCCCGGGCCTTCGCCCACCCACCACCCGACTCGGTCGGGGGAGGGGTGGGCGTCTTGGTCGGGCAGGGGAGCGGCGTTCGCGATTGGCCCCCGATAAGGGACCCCCAGTGGTCCTCTGTCGGGGGCCGTCGTGTTGCCAGGGTGGTGGTCATGAGCATCGCGTTTCTGCTGACCACCCTCGTGGTCGTCGCCACCCCCGGTACCGGGGTCGTCTACACCCTTGCCGCCGCCCTCTCCCGCGGGCGCCGCGCGAGTGTCGTCGCCGCCCTCGGGTGTGCGCTCGGCATCGTGCCGCACCTGCTGGCCACCGTCACCGGCGTCGCGGCGGTGCTGCACGCCAGTGCCACCGCCTTCCAGATCCTCAAGTACGCCGGTGTCGCCTACCTGCTGTACATGGCGTGGGCCACCCTCCGGGACAAGGAGGCGCTCACGGTGGGGGAGGAGCGGGGCGGTCCCGTTCCGGCGGGGCGGGTGATTCTGCGGGGTGTGCTGATCAACATCTTGAATCCGAAGCTGACGTTGTTCTTCTTCGCCTTCCTGCCGCAGTTCGTGGACCCGGGCCAGGCCGGCGCCCTGCCGCGCATGCTGCTGCTGGGCGGCGTGTTCATGCTGGTGACCTTCGTCGTGTTCGCCGGGTACGGCGTCCTGGCCGCGTCCGTGCGCAGCCACGTCATCTCCCGGCCGAGGGTGATGGCGTGGCTGCGGCGGAGCTTCGCCGGGTCGTTCGTGGCGCTGGGGGCGAAGCTGGCGTTCACGGCCCGGTGAGGGGGCGTCAGCGGCCCTGGAGGGCCTTGACGTTGTCGCCGAAGGTCCAGTTCTTCGAGCCGTCCCAGTTGATCGACCAGGTCATCAGGCCCTTGAGGGCGCCGTTGTAGTGGTTCCAGGCCTGGGCGACCTGGGACGGCGCCATGTGGCCGCCGCCCGCGCCGGGCTGGGCGGGCAGGCCCGGGACCTGCTTGTCGTAGGGGACGCGGATCGTCGTGCCCTGGATGACCAGGCCCCTGTCCAGGCAGTCGGTCTGGGCGGTGAAGCCCTGCACCGTGCCCGCCTGGTAGGAGTCGCCGGAACAGCCGTACATGCTGCCGTTGTAGTACTGCATGTTCAGCCACCACAGGCGGCCGTTGTCGGCGTACTTCTTGATGATCGGCAGGTACGCACCCCAGATCGAGCCGTAGACGACGCTGCCGCCGGTGACGTAGGCGGTCTCCGGGGCCATCGTGAGGCCGAAGTTGGACGGCATGCGGGCCAGGACGCCGTCGATGATGCGGATCAGGTTGGCCTGGGACGTGGAGAGCTGGTTGATGTTTCCGCTGCCGACCAGGCCGGTCTCGATGTCGATGTCGATGCCGTCGAAGTTGTACTTCTTGAGGATCGGCACGATCGTGTCGACGAAGCGGTCGGCCACGGCGGCCGAGCTGAGGTCGATGCCGGCCGTCGCGCCGCCGATGGAGAGCAGGAGCGTCTGCCCGGACGCCTTGGCCGCGCACATCTCCGCGGGCGTCGCCACCTTCACGTCCCGGTCCATGCCGTCCTCCCACAGGGCCGTTCCGTCGGAGCGGATGACCGGGAAGGCCGCGTTGATCACGTTGTAGCCGTGGGCGGCGATGCGGGAGTCGGTGATCGGGGTCCAGCCGAAGGGCGGGTGGACGCCGTTGGCGGCGCCGTCCCAGTTCTCCCAGTAGCCCTGGAGCACCTTGCCGGCGGGCTTCGACTTCACGGCGCAGGTGTCGGCGGGTGCGGGTGCGGGAGCGGCGGACGCGGTGGCGACCCCCAGTGGGGCGAGCACGGTGCCCGCGAGTGCGGTGGCGAGCAGGCGGAGCTTGCGGCGGATCATGCCGGGCCTCCCGGTGGGGGTCGGTGAGGTGTCGTAGGCATGACAGTGGTTTGGTCCAGACCTTTCGTCAAGAGGGCTGGACCGGAAAGTCCCCCGGGGTGAGCGCCCGAAGTGCGGGAACCCGGAGAAATGCGGAAGGTGATGTTCCCAGGGTTTCCACAGCTTGCAGAAGCTTGCACAGGCGAGGACGAACAGTCATGGCTGAGCAGAAATCGGCGCAGACGCTCCCGAGGCCGTTGCACGCGGCCGCGTCGGCGCTGCGGAAGGTTCCGGGCGCGGGGACGGTCGGCAGGGTCGCCGAGGGCGCGCTGGACAGGATCGGGGCCGTGTCGCCGCGCGGGCGGCGTGCGGTCGTCTACACGGGGGCCGGGGTGCTGGGCATCGCCGGGTTGGTGGAGTGGCCGGTGGCGGCCACCGGGGCGGCGGTGGCGTGGCTGACCCGGCCACGGCCGCAGGAGTCGCCGGAGGCGAAGACCGCGCGGGTGCTGCAGAACGGGGCGAAGGCCCCGAGCGGCGGTGCGGACGGCGGCGGCTCGGAGAAGGCCGGTACGGCTGGAACGCGTACGGCCGGAACTCGTACGGCCGGAACTCGTACGGCGAAGAAGAGCCCCGCGCGGCGGAGCCCCGCCAAGAAGACCGCGACACAGGCCGCCACCAGGAAGAGCACGGCGACGAAGGGCACCGCGAAGACGAGCCCCGCCAAGAAGACCGCGGCGAAGAGCACGGCGGCGAAGAGCACCACCAAGAAGGCCGCCGCGAAGAGCACCGCCGCGAAGAGCACCGCCAAGAAGACGGCGGCGAAGAGCACGGCGGCGAAGAGCACCGCCAAGAAGGCCGCCGCGAAGAGCACCGCGGCGAAGGGCACCGCCAAGAAGAGCGCGGCCAAGAAGAGTCCCGCGAAGAAGAGTCCCGCGAAGAAGAGCACCGCGAAGAAGAGCACCGCGAAGAAGGCCACGTCCGGTCCCTCCCGCGGTACGTCCTCCCGCGGCCGGAGCAAGAAGACGGCCGCGTCCACACGAAAGGCGGGCTGAGAGACAACGATGGTCGGTGGACTTCTGACGCGTTCCCAGGGCGCCGTCACCGGGATTGTGCTGGCCGGGCCCCGGCTGCTCGCGCGCGGCACCGCGCCCGCGGTGGGTGCCGCGGCCGGCGCGGTGGCGGGCACCGCACGGGCCGGTGTGCGCGGCGCCGACTTCGCGGCGCGCGCGGCACGGGTGGCCCGCGCAGCGCTGCCGGACGGCACCCGGGACTGGAGGGCCGGAT